>NZ_JBHXNK010000006.1:214325-284622 GCF_042719755.1 Nocardia sp. NPDC058519
TCCCGCGCGCGCCGAGCTCGTTGGCCTGGGGGCGGCCCTCCCCGAACACGGGGTGCTGGCCGGGCTAGTAGGGCGGGGCGGCCGCCCCGCCGACGATGCCGCTGGTGGAGCTCACGATCACGACCGAGCCGCCGTCGCTCAGCGCCGGAACGGCCGCGCGCACGGTGTGCCACATGCCGGTGAGGTTGATGTCGATGGTGCGCTGCCAGGCCTGGTCCGACAGTTCCCAGGACAGGCCGAGGTCGCTGTAGATGCCGGCGTTGGCCACGATCACATCGAGGCGGCCCAGTGCGGCGACGCCATCAGCGACCGCGGCGTCCAGGGACGCTTGGTCGCGCACGTCGGCGACGCCGGTGACGCACAGGCGCCCCGTTGTCTCCACTTCCTTTGCCGTCTCGGCCAATTCGGCCGCGGCTGCTTCGATGTCGAGTGCGATGATGTCGGCGCCTTCCTCGGCCAGCCGACGGCAATGGGCGCGGCCCATTCCCCCGGCCGCGCCGGTCACCAGCGCGACGGTGTTCTGCATGCGGTTCATCGGGTGCCCCCGGAGAATCTGGTGTCCACGGGCCCGACGCTAGGGTTCGCGCCCGGCGCATCCGCCCTGGTCTTCCCGGTCAGCGGGCAGTGCGCGGCGATCTCCCGGCCACCGGGAGCCATGGGGTCCGCGACGCCCGCGAGCCTGCGACGGTTGCTCCGCAACGCCGGTTCTGTGATCGAGGAGGACACCAGTGACGAGGGCGACTGTCGACGTTCCGCGTGGCTCGCGGGTGGTGACGCTGCGCGTGTCCGCGGTGATCGAGGAGACCGCGGACGCGCGCTCGCTGGTGTTCGATGTGCCCGACGCGGTCGCCGACCGTTTCGCCTACCGGCCGGGCCAGTTCCTCACCGTGCGTATCCCGAGCGAGCGGACCGCGCCGGTGGCGCGATGCTACTCGCTGGCGAGTTCGCCGTTCACGGGCGATCCGCCGCAGGTCACGGTGAAGCGCACGGCCGGCGGCTACGGCTCGAATTGGTTGTGCGACAACGTCTCCGTCGGCGACATGCTCGACGTGCTGCCGCCGCAAGGAAGCTTCACCCCGACCTCCCTCGACACCGATCTGCTGTTGTGGGCCGCCGGTAGCGGCATCACGCCGGTGATGTCGATTCTGCGGTCCGCCCTCGCGCACGGTACGGGCCGGGTGGTCCTGTTCTACGCCAATCGCGAGCAGGAATCGGTCATCTTCGCCGATGCCCTGCGCGACCTGCTCGCGCGGTATCCGGGTCGAATTACCGTGGCGCACTGGCTCGAATCGCTCCAAGGCCTACCCACCACCGCACAGCTGGCCGAGTTCGCCGCGCCGTTTTCGGCCTTCGAGTCGTTCGTGTGTGGGCCGGGCCCGTTCATGTCTGCGGTGACCGAGGCGCTGTCCGGGGCCGGGTGGCCGCGCGAGCGCGTCACCACCGAGGTGTTCGTGTCGCTGTCCGGAGATCCCTTCACCGAGCCCGAGCCACTCGACCCCGCCGACACCGAGGACGCCGCGCACGTGGAGGTGGAGCTCGACGGTGCGGTGCACGCGCTGAGCTGGCCGCGCTCGCGCACCCTCGTCGACGTGATGCTCGCCGACGGACTCGATGTCCCCTATTCCTGCCGTGAAGGCGAATGCGGTTCGTGTGCGTGCACCGTCGTCGACGGTGAGGTCACCATGACCAACGCCGCGATCCTCGATCAGGACGACATCGACGCCGGTTACGCCCTGGCCTGCCAGGCTCGTCCGCGGTCCGATCAGGTCCGTATCCGCTTCTGAGGCGAAAGGTGTGCTGTGGCAACCGATACCGCGCGATCCGAGGTCGGATTCGGCTCGGACCGTGGGCCGGTGCTCGCCTCGCTGATGCTCGCCACCGGACTCGTCGCGCTCGATTCGACGATCCTGGCGACCGCGGTGCTGTCGATCACCGACAGTCTCGGCGATTTCACGCTGTTCCCGTGGCTGTTCACGATCTATCTGCTCGCCCAGGCGATCACCGTGCCGATCTACGGCGCGCTCGCCGACATGTTCGGTCGCAAGCCGGTGATGCTGTTCGGCATCGCGGTGTTCGCGGTCGGCTCGCTGCTGTGTGGGCTGGCGAGCAGCATGCTCGCGTTGATCGTGTTCCGCGCCGTCCAGGGCATCGGTGCCGGTGCGATTCAGCCGACGACCATGGTCATCGCGGGTGATCTGTACACGCTGGCCGAACGTGCCACTGTCCAGGGGTATCTGGCCGGGGTGTGGGCGATGGCGTCGGTGACGGGCCCGCTGCTCGGTGGCATCTGTGCCGATTACCTGGGCTGGCGGTGGATCTTCCTGGTCAACCTGCCGCTGGCCGCGCTCGCCGCGTGGATGCTGGTCCGCAATTTCCACGAGTCCGTGCCCCGGCGTCACCGCAGGGTCGACTACGCGGGTGCGGTTCTGCTGACGCTCGGTACGGGGGCGCTGGTGCTCGGGCTGCTCGAGGGCGGTCACGCCTGGGCGTGGGGGTCGCCGGTCGGCTTCTCGGTCTTCGGGTGCGCCGCGCTGTCGCTCGTGCTGTTCGCTGTCGTCGAATCACGTGCTACGCACCCGATTCTGCCGCTGTGGGTGTTCACCCGGCGGGTGGTGATCGCGAGCTGTGTCGCCGCGATGCTGGGCGGGGCGCTGCTGTTCGGGTTCACGACGTATGTGCCGATGTTCAATCAGGGCGTACTCGGTACGAGTGCTCTGGTCGCGGGGCTCGTCACCGGCGCCCTCACTCTCGGCTGGCCGTTGGCGGCCGCTCAGGCCGGGAAGGTGTATCTGCGCTTCGGGTTTCGCACCTGTGCCGTGCTCGGCAGTACCGTCGCGGCGATCGGCGCGGCGACGACGCTGTCGCTCGATGAGACGTCGGCGCTGTGGCAGGTCGCGGCCTCGTGTTTCGTGGTCGGCGCGGGCATGGGGCTGGTGGCCACACCCACGCTCATCGCGGCGCAGACGAGCGCGCGGTGGACCGAACGCGGCGTCGTCACCTCGGCGAATCTGTTCGCGCGTTCGCTCGGCAGCGCGGTGGGGGTCGCCGCGTTCGGTGCGGTTGTCAACGCGCGCCTCGGTGAGGTGGATGTGCCTTCGCCGCAATCACTTTCGGCCGCAGTGCATCTCGTGTTCGCTACCATCGTGGTGATGACCGTCGTGCTGGTGGCCGCGTGCGCGACGATCCCCGGGCGGCCCTCGCAATTACCTGTCCATCCAGCGGGAGGGCCCGTCGCTGTGCACGGTCTCGACGACGAGCATGGGGTGGAATCACCAGAAGAGAAGAGGGAGCCAGGATGCTGACAACCAGCGTGCGCGCCGAACTCGCCGCCGAACTGGCGCGGGCGGAGCTGGATCGGGTGGCCGTGTCCCCCATTGTCGACCGGTATCCGGACATCGATGTAGTGGACGCTTACGAGGTCCAGCTGCTCAATATCCGGCGCAGGCTGGATGACGGCGGGAAGGTCGTCGGGCACAAGGTGGGGCTGTCGTCATTGGCGATGCAGCAGATGATGGGTGTCGATGAGCCCGACTACGGTCACCTGCTCGCCGACATGGAGGTCTTCGAAGACGTCCCCGTTCAGACCTCGAAGTTCCTGCTGCCCCGGGTGGAGGTCGAGGTCGGGTTCATCCTTGGCGCCGATCTGCCCGGTGAGGACTGCACCGAAGCCGACGTGCTCGCCGCGACCGTCGCCTACGCGCCGTCGATCGAGTTGATCGACTCCCGGATCACCGACTGGAAGATCGGCTTGGCCGACACCATCTCCGACAACGCCTCCTCGGCGGGGTTCGTCCTCGGCAAGGAACGCGTCGCTCCCGGTGACATCGACATCACCGCGATCGACGCCGTGCTCACCCGCAACGGTGAAGTCATCGCCGAAGGCCGCAGCGACGCGGTCCTCGGCGATCCGGTGATCGCGGTGGCCTGGCTGGCCCGCAAGGTCGCGACCTTCGGGGTGCGGCTCAAAGCCGGTGACATCGTGTTGCCCGGTTCCTGCACCCGCGCCATCGACGCTCGACCCGGCGACGATTTCCTCGCCGACTTCACCGGACTCGGCTCCGTCCGTCTGTCGTTCGCCTGAGCCGACCCCACCCTGTCGGCCTGCCCGGCCGCATTCCTCGAGGAGGACAACCGTGTCCAACGGTACCGTCACCGCCGCGATCGTCGGATCCGGCAATATCAGCACCGACCTGCTCTACAAACTCCTGCGCTCGGAAGCCATCGAACCCCGCTGGATGATCGGCATCGACCCCGACAGCGAGGGGCTCAAACGCGCCCGCGGGCTCGGCCTGGAAACCTCCGCCGAAGGCGTCGACTGGCTGCTGGCCCAGGACACCAAACCCGACATGGTCTTCGAAGCCACCTCGGCCTACGTCCACCGCGCCGCCGCACCCCGATACGCCGAACTCGGCATCCGCGCCATCGACCTCACCCCCGCCGCCGTGGGTCCGGCCGTCGTGCCGCCGGTGAACCTGGCCTCACTGCTGGAAGCGCCGAACGTCAACATGATCACCTGCGGTGGACAGGCAACGATCCCGATCGTCGCCGC
Organism: Nocardia sp. NPDC058519; assembly: GCF_042719755.1. NCBI lineage: Bacteria > Bacillati > Actinomycetota > Actinomycetes > Mycobacteriales > Nocardiaceae > Nocardia > Nocardia sp. NPDC058519. The sequence goes on from NZ_JBHXNK010000006.1 coordinate 218,875, forward strand.
CGTCTCCCGCGTCGTCCCGGTCCCCTACGCCGAGATCGTTGCCTCGGTTTCATCGAATTCCGCAGGCCCGGGTACGCGGGCGAATATCGACGAGTTCACCAAGACCACCAGCCGTGGTGTGGAAACCATCGGTGGTGCTCAGCGCGGCAAGGCGATCATCATCCTGAACCCGGCCGAACCGCCGATGATCATGCGCGACACCATCTTCTGCGCCATTCCTGACGACGCCGACCACGACGCGATCACCACCTCGATCCATCAGATGGTCGCCGACATCCAGCAGTATGTGCCCGGCTACCGACTCCTCAACGAACCCCAGTTCGACGAGCCCTCTGTCGTTTCCGGTGGGCTGGCGAAGGTGTCGGTGTTCGTCGAGGTCGAAGGCGCAGGCGACTTCTTGCCGCCCTACGCGGGCAACCTCGACATCATGACCGCCGCCGCGACCCGCGTCGGTGAGGTCGTGGCCGAACAGATCCTGGCCCTGCGGCCGCCGCAGACGAGCCGGGCGTAAGGAGACTCGACCATGCCATTCTCTGCCGAACTCGACATCCGGATCACCGACACCTCCCTGCGTGACGGCTCCCACCACAAACGCCACCAATTCACCGCCACAGAGGTCCGCGATATCGTCGCCGCCCTCGACGGTGCCGGTGTCCCCGTCATCGAGGTCACCCACGGTGACGGACTCGGTGGTTCCTCGTTCAACTACGGGTTCTCCAAAACCCCCGAACAGGAACTCATCACGATCGCCGCCCAGACAGCCAAGAACGCCAAGATCGCGTTCCTCATGCTGCCCGGCGTCGGCGTCAAAGAAGACATCAAGATCTCCCAGGACAACGGCGCCTCCATCTGCCGGATCGCGACCCACTGCACCGAAGCCGACGTCTCCATCCAGCACTTCGGCTTCGCCCGCGACCTCGGCCTGGAAACCGTGGGGTTCTTGATGATGTCGCACACCCAACCCCCCGAAGTACTGGCCAAGCAGGCCCGGATCATGGCCGACGCAGGCTGCCAGTGCGTCTACATCGTCGACTCCGCCGGCGCCCTTGTCCTGGAACAGGTCTCCGACCGCGTCGCCGCTGTCGTCGCCGAACTCGGCACCGACGCCCAAGTCGGATTCCACGGCCACGAGAACCTCGGCCTGGCCGTCGCGAACTCCGTCTACGCCGTCCGCGCGGGTGCCACCCAGATCGACGGCTCCACCCGCCGTTTCGGTGCGGGCGCGGGTAACACCCCGGTCGAGGCGTTCGTCGGTGTCGCCGACAAACTCGGCATCACCACCGGTGTCGACTTCTTCGCCATCGCCGACGCCGCCGAAGACGTCGTCCGCCCGGCCATGCCCCAGGAATGCCTCCTCGACCGCCAGTCCCTGATGATGGGCTACGCGGGCGTGTACTCCAGCTTCCTCAAGCACGCCGAACGCCAAGCCGAACGCTACGGCGTCTCCGCCGCCCAGATGCTCGTCCGCGCGGGTAAACGCAAACTCGTCGGCGGCCAGGAAGACCAGCTCATCGACATCGCCCTGGAACTCCAGCGCAAAGCCTCTGTCACCGCCTGACACAGCACATTCACAATCATCGCCCCGCGTGAACCTCACGTGGGGCGATGGTGACTTTCCACTAAGAACGCGGCGCCGAAATGGTCTTCCTCGCGAGATCCGCTGTCCGGATGGACATTTCGCGCCGATCGGCTAGCGTCTCTGGCACGCCGTCCGGGACGAGGTCGACGTGCGATCACCGCACGCCGTGTCGGCGATGAAGTGGGGGATCATGGCCCAGCGGAGCAATCGCAGGCGACGGACCGATCAGCTGATCACGCCTGACCCCACACCCTCCGCCGGCGTGGACTACGTGCTCGTCAGCGGTGCGGTCTCCCTGCCTGTTTCGCCGGAAAGGCTGTGGGATGTCGTGTCCCAGCCGCAGGAGATCGCGTCCTGGCTGTCGGAACTCCACGCCTGGACCGGCCCGGCAGCAGATCGAGTCGATGCCGGTGACGAACTCGCCGCGCAGATCCAGCTGTTCCACATGCTCCACGACGTGCGTCTGGTCGTCACCGAATACCACCCGGCCCGAAGCTGGACGATGACGTGCAGTGCGGTGGCCGGTATCGCTGTCACCTTCACGGTGGAACTCGAGTACCTGCGTGAGGTATCCCGCGCCACGCTGCGAACCGGTCTGCACGGCACGGCGTTACGAGATGCCGATGCCGTCGTGCTTCGTCACGCGATCCAGTCGGAACTGGACTCGAACCTTCGTCAGCTGGCCGAGATCGCCAACCCAGAGGGAATCACGACCCTGCTCCCAGCGGCCGTCGGTCACCACTCGACCCGGGATGACGCCGCCGGATTCGAGTGACGATCAGTCGTCACCCTAGGCGACGCGCGCGGGCTCCTCGACCACCGTCGGCGCCGCCACGGTCCGCGCCTGCCTGCGTCCGGTGACGAGGAACAGCACAACGAGCCCGACAGCCAGCCAGACATAGGTGTCGCCGATGATGTGCTGATCCCACGTCCACGAGGTCTCGCGGTGCTCACCGTCGGGCAGGAAACTGTGCGGTGCGATCACGAAGACGGCGGCGACGCCGACGGCCGTGGCATACCAGCCTCGGGCGCTGCTGACGGGCAGGGTGCGGGCATGGCAGACCATCGCCAGCAACGCGGGCGCGATCCAGACCCAGTGGTGCGACCACGAGATCGGCGAGAGCAGCAGCGTGAAGACCGCGTTGAGGGACAACGCCATCGCGGGGGCGTCGGCGGCCTTGCGCATCGCGGCGACGACGAGGACCAGCAGCAGGGCGCCCAGCACGAGCCACAGGGCGTCGAAGGGCAGGCCGGTGATGTGGAGGCGGGCCATGACGGCCTGGATCGACTGATTGGTATGGAACGCCGAGCCGCTCAGGCCCGAGACATTGCCGAGGCCACCGAACCAGTAGCGGGTGGATTCGGTGGGCAGGAACGCGAAGGACGCGATGGTGGCGATCGCCCCGGTGCCCGCGGCGGTCGCGGCGGCCTTGTAGTCCTTGCGGACCAGGAAGTAGAGAACGAAGGCGGCGGGCGTGAGCTTGATGGCGGCGGCCAGGCCGATCAGCATGCCGCGCGGGTAGCGGGTTTTCGGGAGCAGGCAATCGGTAGCGACCAGCACCATCAGCAGGAGATTGACCTGACCGAAGTCGATGGTCGAGCGGACCGGTTCCAGCAGCATCGCCAGCGGGAGCGCGCAGGCGGTCACCAGCAGGGCGGCCTGCTTGCGATCCGGGTGGTAGCGGCGGGCGACCAGATACAGCGTCCAGGCGACGGCGGCGATCGACACCACGACGTAGAGGATCTTCGCCGTGCCCCACGGCAGCAGCGCGAACGGCGCGAGCGCGATGGCCGCGAACGGCGGGTAGATGAAGGGCAGGCCGATACCGATCGTGGTCTTGGGCAGCTGGCCGTACATGTCGGCGCCGTCGCGCATCGCCTCGATGCCGAGGCGGTAGACCTGGAGATCGATGAACCCGTCGGAATAGCGCTCGAAGGGCCACAGCGGCGTCCTGACACAGACGACCGAAACAATGGTGAGCAACACCGGCACCAGCCACCATGCTCGATTGATCGGGCGTGGGGAATTCTCTTGCACGGGGTGGGTGGTGTCACTACTCATCCGCGGCGACTATACCGACTCGCGCGCGTCGCCGGGGCACCGCCCGTCGGCGGGAGTGACGCGGGCAATAGCCAGGTGGATGCCCACCGGGAGACCGCCCGCGCCGAATGCCGGGCTGGTCAGTCGCCGCGGTTGTAGCGGGTCAGGTAACCGGCCATGGCCGCGACATCCTCGTCGGTCCAGTCGGCGAAACGCGCCTGGAAGGCCTCGCGGCGGCGACGTTCGGCCTCGCGGGCGACCGTTCGGCCCGCGGGGGTGGCGTGCAGGACGTGATTGCGCCGGTTGCCGGGGTCGACGGCACGTTCGAGGTAGCCGAGCTGCTCGAGCGCGGCGACCTGCCTGCTGACGGTCGATTTGTCGAGCAGGAACTGTTCGGCCAGGTCGGTGGCCAGGCAACCGTCGCGCTCGAGGATCAGGTCGAGAATGCTGTAGGCGACCAGGCTCAGCTCGGGGTGCAGTTCGGCGGCCCGGCCGCGGGCACGCCGGGCGAAGGCGGTGAGTTCCCGCTGGATGGTGTCGACAGCCTGGGTTCTTGTGTCCCGCGCGTTCATGGTTGTATCCTACAACCATATTTAGTTGCATTTACCAACTGTTCGGAGATTCCCCTCGATGACTCGCACACAGTTCCGGCACCTCGCCGGACATCTGCTGACGCGGCTGCTGATGTGCCTCGGGATGGCCTTCGCCTACCTGGGCGCGTTCCATCAGCCCGAGCCGAACAATCTGGCACTCGCTGTCGTCGGTGACTCCCCGCAGACGATGGTGCTGGCGCAGACGATGAAGGACAAGGGCGGCGCCGGCCTCGACATGGTCACCATGCCCGACCGCGAAGCGGCCGTCAGCGCGCTCCAGCACCGCGAGCTCATCGGCGCCTACGTGCCCGACGCCGTGAAGCCCGAACTCCTCGTCGCCACAGCGAGCTCCGATACCAGCGCGATGGCCGCGGAGGTGGCGTTCCGGTCGGTGTCCGATCATCAGGGCGTGCCGCTGGTGGTCACCGACGTGACGACCAAGGCCGGTGGTGATCCGACAGGTCAGGGCATCTTCTTCCTGCTGGTCGCGCTGAGCGTCGGCGCCTACGGCAGTGTCGCCGTGATCGGCGCCGCGGGCGCGATGTTGCGGATGCGGGTGCGCGCCGCGGTCGGCGTGGTGACGGCGCTGGTCGTGAGCCTCATCGGAGTTCTCGTGGCGGGTCCGGTATTCGGTGTGATCGACAGCGACTCGGCGAGCGTGCTCGGCATTGCCTGGCTCTACGCCTCTGGCATCATCCTGATCGGCATCGGCCTGCACACGTTCCTGAAGCGCTGGACCACGCTGGCGCTGATCACCCTGTTCGTGATGCTGAACTTCACCACCTCCGGCGGCGTCTACGGGCCCGAACTCCAGAACGGCTTCTTCGGTGCGCTGCACTCGTTCTGGAACGGCGCCGACTTCGTCGAAGGCCTGCGCGACCTGCTCTACTTCGACGGTGGCGCCGGGTTCGGTGCCCGCCTGTTCGGCCTGTTCGCCTGGCTGGCGGTCGGTGTGGTGCTCGTCGTGGTGGCGGGTCGGCACGAGGCACGCCACGCGCCGAAGCCGATCGCGCCTGCCGCGGTCGAGGAGGAGATCGGCGAGTCGGTCGCCGTCTGACACCCACGCCCGATCAGTCGGGTTACGCCCCGGCGAATCCCATTGCCCGACATCCGGACACACAGTTCCGGACCCGGTCACCAGTGGTCGCCGGGGCACTGTTGCAATCGGCGGCGATGTAGCCGAGAATCAGCCACGGCTGCGCGTAGAGGCGAGTACGGTGTAGCGCGCAACCGCGGACCGTCTGGCGCCGCGAGGGGGTTCGACAGCGGAAAGTGTGGGTGCCACCGATGAATGATCCCGGCGCGCAACGCCCTGGCGAACCGGTGCCGCTCGATCAGCGCTACCAGGGCGCCGATCCGATCGAATGGTGTGGCGCGGCGGTGTATCCGATGTACACCGAGGCGCTGCCCGCCGGGACGACGGCGGTACGTCTGCGCGCGCTGTCGGTGATGGCGCCCGAGGATGTGACGGGCCTCGGCCTGGGGCTCTCCGTCCATGACGGGCACGTGAATCTGAACGGGAAATCGCTGGCGGGCGTCGACATCTGGTCCGACGCACTCGCCGAAGGCATCGACATCTCGGTGACAGCGGACGCGCCCGACGCGCTGTTCACGCTCACACCCGTCTGGGTGGCCGAGTCTGGCACCCACCAGTCCTGGACGGGCAACTACGGCATGGTCGTCGACCTGCTCCCCGACGGGGCGTCCACGCTGTGGTGCAGCACCGGGCCCGGTACCCCCGATTTCAACGAACTCGTCGTCGAACTCAGCACGGGCCCCGCAGAACCGGCTCCCCCGGTGGTTTCCACCGAACCCGAAGCCCCCGCCGCGAAATCCGATCCCCCGCCGGACCTCTCCAGCGCACCCGCCGACCCACCGACTCCCCCGCGACCCGCCGGCCAAGGTGTCGGCGGCGCCCTCCACGATCTCGGGACCGCCATGCACGCACGCGGCGAACACGATTCGGCCCGCGCCCTGTGGACCCAGGCCGCAGAGGCAGGCCACAGCGGGGCCGCCTTCGACCTGGGCACCCTGCTCCTGCAACAAGGCGAGCGCGCCGCCGCCGAACAATGGTGGAAGGCCGCCGCCCACGACGATCCGCGGGCGGCGGCCTCCCTGTCCGCATTGTCCGAACAGCCCTAGGGCACCTGATCCGCCAGTACGGCAACCGGTTCCGATGCGACTTCACGCAGTGGGGTGAAGTCGCGGGCGGCGATGTGTTGCGGGCGGCGCTGAGGTGCCGCGAAGGGCTCCGTCAGCGTGTTCTCCACGCTGTTGAACACCAGGAAGATGTTCGAGCGCGGAAACGGGGTGATGTTGTTCGACGAGCCGTGCATCATGTTGGAGTCGAACAGCAGCGCCGAGCCGGCCCGCCCGGTGAACTGGGTGATGCCGTAGCGCGCGGCGAGGAACGTGATGTCGTCGGCGGTCGGAATCCCGATTCGCTGCTCGCGCAACGACTCGCGATAGTGACCGCTCGGCGTTTCGCCCAGGCACGGCACGAAGGTGCGGTGTGAACCGGGCATCAACATCAGGCTGCCGTTGAACGGGTAGTTGTCGGTCAACGCGATCGACAGACTCACCGCGCGCGGGGTCGGCATGCCGTCCTCGGCGTGCCAGGTCTCGAAATCGGAATGCCAGCCGAAACCGCTCCCACCGAAACCGGGCATGTAGTTCACCCGGGACTGATGCAGGTACACCGGCGAACCGAGGATCTGCTCGGCGAGCCCGGCGATCCGCGACTCGGCGATCAGCTCCGCGATCGGCTTGCTGAGCCGATGCACCTGGAACACCGAACGCACCTGCCCCGCAACGGGTTCCACGATCACCCGTTCGTCCCCGTAGAGCAGCGGGTCGGCCGCGAGGTGGCCGACCTCGGCGCCGAACGCGGCCACCTCGTCGGGGCTGAGCAGGTCGGGGATCGTCGCGAAGCCGTTCGCGTCGAAGCCGGCCAGCTCCGGTGAGGTGACCGGGCCCCACGCCGTCGGATCGGTGCGTTCGATATGCGGGGCAGGTTCGGACAACCGGGTCGGGTAGCGGTCGAGCTGGTCAGACACTGGCGGCATCCTCCTCGATAATCAGCGGATACACCCCGTTCTCATCGTGTACCTCGCGGCCGGTAACCGGCGGATTGAAAACACAGAGCATCCGCAGCTGGGTGCGGGCGGTCACCTGATGACGTTCGTGGCCGTCGAGCAGGTACATCGAGCCCGGGCCCAGCTCGTAGGTGGTCTCGTTGTCGAGATCGAGCAAACTGCCCTCGCCCTCGACCAACCACACCGCCTCCACGTGATTCTGGTAGTGGAACTTGTGGACGGTGCCCGCCTCGATTGTCGTCTCGTGGAAGGAGAAACCGACCTTGTCGCCGCCGAGCACGATGCGCTTGCTGCGCCAGCCCGGCCCTGCCACATCGCGTTCGGTGTCGGTGATCTCCGCTGTGGTGCGCACGATCATGCGGCACCACCACAGACGGTGTCGATCGAGGAGACCAGTACCGACAGGCCCTGATCGAGTTCGTCGCTGCCCAGCGTCAACGGCGGCAGCAGTTTCACGACCTCGTCCATCGAACCCGAGGTCTCCACCAGCAGACCCTGTTCGAAGGCGGTGCGGCACACCTTGCCCGCCTGCGACGGGTCGTCGAAGACGATGCCGTGCACCATGCCGCGGCCACGGGTGGACACCCCGGCATGTCGCTGCGCGACCGCGCTCAGCGTGCGGCCCACGTAGGCGCCGTTCTCGGCGGTGCGCTGGGCGAGCTTGTCGTCGGACCAGTACTCGCGCAGGGCGGCGGTCGCGGTGACGAAGGCGGGGTTGTTGCCGCGGAAGGTGCCGTTGTGCTCACCGGGCGCCCACTGGTCGTGCTCGGGCTTGAGCAGCACCAGCGCCATCGGCAGGCCGTAGCCGCCGATTGACTTGGACAGCGTCACGATGTCGGGGGTGATACCGGCGATCTCGAAGGAGAAGAACGGGCCGGTACGCCCGCAGCCCATCTGCACATCGTCGACGATCAGCAGGATGTCGCGCGCGGCACACAGTCCGGCCAGGTGACGCAGCCATTCGGCGCGGGCCAGGTTGACCCCGCCCTCACCCTGCACGGTCTCCACGATCACCGCGGCGGGGCGATCGAAACCCGAGGAGCTGTCGTCGAGGACGCGCTGCATCCAGCCGAAGTCCTCGATGGTGTTGTCGAAGTAGCCGTCGTAGGGCATCGGGGTGGAGTGCTCGAGCGGCACACCGGCACCGGCCCGCTTGGCGGCGTTACCGGTGACCGACAGCGCGCCGAGGGTCATGCCGTGGAAGGCGTTGGTGAAGCTCAGGATGGTCTTGCGCCCGGTGACCTTGCGGGCCAGCTTGAGCGCGGCCTCGACGGCGTTCGCGCCGGTCGGGCCGGGGAACTGCACCTTGTAGTCGAGCCCACGCGGCGAGAGCAGATTGTCGCGGATGGTTTCGAGCAGTTCGCGTTTGGCCACGGTCGACATATCGAGACCGTGGGTGATGCCATTGCTGCCGATGTATTCCAGCAGCGCCTTTTTCAGAATCGGGTTGTTGTGCCCATAGTTCAACGCGCCTGCACCCGCGAAGAAGTCGAGGTATTCGCGGCCTTGCTCATCGCGCAACCAGGCGCCTTCGGCGGTGCTGAAGATGGCCGGCCAGTCACGGCAGTATCCGCGCACATTCGATTCCATAGCCTCGAAAATGCTGGTGTCGGTGGTCGTGATCATCGTCGTTCCTCCTGGCGCTGAGCCGGTGAAATCACATACAGCAGCTCTGCCTCGTGTGAATCGGGGAAATCGTTTTCTTCGAACAGGTCCTCGGTGCGCAAATCGGCACCGCGTTCCCGGGCCACCGCGGAGAACAGCGCATGTGAGGCGGTGTTTCCGGGTGAGATCGTGGTTTCCAAAGTGGTGATGCCCGCTTGTGCTACCGAATCGAGCAATGCGTGCAGGATGGCGCCGGCCAGGCCGCGGCCACGGCATTGCGCGTCGACGGCGATCTGCCACACGAACAGCGTGTCCGGAGCTTCCGGACGCACATATCCGATGACGAACCCGACGGGCTGACCGTCACTTTCGGCGACGAGCGAGGTCGCACTGAAATCGCGACACCACAGCAGGTACGCGTAGCTGGAATTGACGTCGAGTACCTGCGAATCGCGAGCGATCCGCCACAGCTGAGCACCGTCGCCCAGCCGCGGATGACGCAATCTCGTTTCCGAACCAGGGCCCGCCGCACTGGCGGCCGGCTCGATGGACATGGTGGACGTTGTCATATATCTAACGTGCCCAGCCGACTTTGCGGTCTTTGTGTCGAGCTCTTTGCGGTTGTATGACGAATCGTTTACTGCGACTGCACGTCGAGGCGATACCCGAGACCACGCACGGTAACCACGATGCGCGGGTCGGACGGGTCGCGTTCGATCTTGGTACGCAGGCGCCGCACGTGGACGTCGACGATGCGCTCGTCACCGAAAAAGCCCTGATCCCACACTCTTTCGAGCAGCACGGATCGGCTCAGCACCCGCCCAGGGGTTTCCGCCAATTCACACAGCAACCGGAATTCGGTGACCGTGAGGTGGATCTCCTCGGCACCGCGGCGCACCGCGCCCGCGTCGGCCGCGAGCACCAGCGGAGCGTGCGGATCGGCGTCGAGCACGGCCTCGGGGGTCGTGTCGCGGTCGGCGGTGATGCGGGCGCGACGGCGGAGCGCGCGCATCCGGGCAGTGATCTCCTTGATTTCGAACGGCTTGCTCACGAAGTCGTCGGCCCCCGCCTCCAGGGCCGCGACCACGTCGTGGGTGTCGTAACGGGTGCTGATCACGATGATCGGCACGTCGTGGTCACGACGGATCTCCCTGATGCAGTCGAAGCCGTCGGCCTCGCCGCGCATCAGGTCGACGATCATCAGATCGGGTGGCCCGTCGTTTCGCAGCCGATCGAGGGCGTCGGAGGGTACGCCTGCCTCGGCCACGGCATACCCTTCGTCTTCCATCGCGCGACGCAGGTCGCCGCGCATCTGGACATCGTCGTCCACGATCATCAGGTTCGCGCTCACTGTGCACATCCTTTGCTGACACGCCGGGCGTGTGCCGGTGCACTGGGGGGTTTCGCGTCCCCAGACCGACACGACTACCCGCCTTCGAGCTTGTTACCGATCTGTTATGTACCCAGACTCCCCCCGGCGTAAACCCGTCGTAATAATTCGCCCGGTCAACAGGCGGTTCAGCGACGCCGATCCGATGGCATAGTCGAGGGCGTGACCCCGACTTTCGCTGACATCGAAGCCGCTGCCGCGCGCATCGACGGGCTGGTTCGCCCGATCACCGTCGCACCCGCGGAACCCGGCCCGGATCCGCTCTGGTTCGCGCTGGAGTTCTTGCAGTTCACCGGCACTTTCAAGGCGCGTGGCGCGCAGAATTTCGTGCGCGCGCACGCCGCTGCCGGGACGTTGCCGACGGCGGGTGTGACGATCGCCTCGGGTGGCAACGCGGGGTTGGCGTGCGCGTGGGCGGCCCGCGAGGCGGGGGTGCCCGCGACGGTGTTTCTGCCCGAGACCGCTCCCCCGGTCAAAATCGGTCGACTTCGTGACTACGGCGCGCAGGTGCGACTGATCGGTCCGGAGTACAAACAGGCGCTGGCCGCGTGCCGGGAGTTCGCCGAGACCAGTGGTGCACTGGCCGCCCATGCCTACGACCATCCGCTCATCGCGGCGGGCGCGGGCACGCTGATGCGCGAGATCCAGGCGCGGATACCCGATCTGGATACGGTGCTCGTCGCCGTCGGTGGCGGCGGGTTGTTCACGGGAACAGCTGTCGCCGCACAGCATTTCGGGATTCGCACAGTGGCCGTCGAGCCCCAGGGCAGTCGATCGCTGAATGCCGCGCTCGAAGCCGGTCACCCGGTGGATGTCACCGTCGACTCGATCGCCGCCGACTCTCTCGGCGCGCCGAACGTGTCGGCGATGGCCTTGGCCGCGGCCCAGCATCCGAGTGTGCGATCGCTGCTGGTGCCCGACGAGGCGATCCGCGCCGCCAGGCAGCAGTTGTGGGCCTCCCATCGCATCGCCGTCGAGAACGGCGCGGCCACCGCGCTGGCGGCACTGCTCGACACCGGTTCGGGCCCGGCCTATCGGCCCGAGCCCGGCGAACGAGTGTGCGTGATCCTGTGCGGGGCCAATACCGACCCGAGTGACCTCGTCTAGCCGACCATGGCTACTTCAGAGCGGTCGCGATGCCAGCAGCGAAAAAGTGCGCGGGATCTTCGATTTCTGCTCTTCGGGGATCCAGGGCATTGCAGTACTCATCGCGATGCTCGGTAACCTCTCGATGCGCGGCCCCGCGTTGATCAGGGCCATGATGATTTTCGATTGGGGTGTCCCTCGAAGATGTAGACCCGCCCGCCGGGCGCGAGGAGCCTGGCGACGGTGCGGCGCCAGGCCGCGATGTCGAACAACCCAATGAGCGCTCCTCGGCCCGCATAGACGAGGTCCATACCTAGGCCCGAGCGATCTCGCTCAGCGGACCAGGGCGTTCTTGTCGGCGTAGTTGGTCATCGCGTTGTTCAGGCCGCGCATGGCCAGGGTGTAGCCGTACGGGAAGTAGCGCTGGCCCCAGTGGGCGAACTGGATGTCGCGGGAGGTGTACACCCAGTAGCGATTGCGCTCGACACCCTTGATCACCGCCGTGGCGGCCTGGTCGGGGGTGACGGCGTGGCGCATGAACAGGCGGATCGCCTTCTGCAGTGCGGCATTGTCACGGTCGACGCCCGCGATGTCGATGCTGTCGGCCATCGGAGTGGCCATCGCGCCGGGGCAGACCAGGCTGACGCCGATCTTGTGGCGGCGCAGGTCGAATCGCAGCACCTCGGAGACGCCGCGCAGGCCGAACTTGGTGGCGCTGTAGGGGGCGTGCCACGGTAGGCCGAAGATGCCCGCCGCCGAGGACACGTTCACCAGGTGACCGCCGCGACCCGCGCTGATCATCGGGCGCACGAACTCCTCGATGACGTGGATCGGGCCCATCAGGTTGATGTCGACGGTGCGGCGCCACTGCTGGGGGGTGAGCTTGTCGACGGTGCCCCAGGTGGCGATGCCCGCCACGTTCATGACGATGTCGACGTGGCCGACGGCCTCGAAGGTGTGGGCGGCGAGGCCGACGACCGCGGAATGGTCGCTGACGTCGGCGGCGTGCGCGAGATGCACCGTCGCGCCGGTCGCGCGCAGTTCCTCGGCGGTGGTGGCGAGCGCGTCGGCGGTGATGTCGGTCAGGACGAGAGACGCCCCTTTGGCGGCGGCCGCGAACGCCGTGGCGCGGCCGAGGCCACTGGCGGCACCGGTGATCAGGCAGGTCTTCCCGTCGAACTTCGTCATGGTCCCGACCCTACGTTTGGTGAACAGCTGCGTCTACGGTTCCGCGGTGATCGCGATGGTGGTCCAGCCGCCGACGTGGATCCGGCTGCCTTCGCCCACGGCGACCGCCTGCTGCGGAGTGATCGGTGTTTCGGCGCCGTCCAGGCTGGTCCCGTTGGTGGAACCGAGGTCGGTGAGGGTGAGCGCGCCGCCCCGATCGACCTGGATCATCGCATGCGCGCGGGAGACACCGATATCCGCGGGGGCGATGCCGAGGTCGATCTCGGGCACGATTCCTTGCGAGGCCGATCGTTTTCCGATCAGGAACTGGTTGCCACGCAAAATGATTCGGCGTTCCGGATAGAAGTCCGGGAATTCGACACGTTCGGCATCGGGCCCCTTGCGGGCTTGGACGCGCGCGTAGAACTCGCGGTCGGCGAAGATCCGGGCGACCCACAGCCTGGACCGGCCACTGTCCGGGGCCGCGCCGGTCGCGATCAGCGTGGCGTCGAATCCACCCTGATGGTCGGGTCGCGCACTCGCCCATGACGGGTCGGCCGACTCGGGCCGCATACTCGCCCGCGTCGGGTCAGCCGATGCCGGTCGGTCACCGGCTCGCGGGGTGGCGGCCGGTGGCGGCAGGGCCGAGTCGTGGCCGCATCCTTCGCAGAAGCGGCCGCTGGTCGGCGCGTGGCAGTGGGGGCACAGGCGCAGGTCCGCCGGATCGGGCGCGGGCGCACCGCCGAGTGCCGATCCGCACACATCGCAGTAATCGGTCGACAGCGACTGGTGTCCGTCCGCGCACATCGGCATATCAGCCGCCCTCCGGCCGCACCCGCGCGGTCTTGGTGGAGCGGATGTCGAGGGCCAGTTCGTCGGCCGCGGCGACCTGGCCGCGCAGCTTCACGGTGCCGTCGTGCTCGACTTCGACCACACCGCGCAGCAGTTTGGCGGTGGATTCGTGCCCGGAGGCGGCGGCCAGTTCCACCGCGCGCCGCAGTTTCGCGGTCGCGGTCGTGACGTCGCCGTTGCGGCGCGCCGCCAAACCCTCCTGGACGGCCTGGGCCAGTTCGACCTGGCCGGTGTAGTGGGCGACGCGGGTGCTGATGCGGGTCGACAGGGTCGAATCGGTGGTCCAGACGGCGCGCACGAGGCCCTGGCCGAGAATCTCGGCACCGGCCAGCACGCTCAACCGCGCGGCCAGCTTCTCCCGGCCCGGTGCGGCGGGTTCCAGTTCGATCTGCACGTGGTACTCGCGTTCCTCGGCCGCCCACGACGACAGCGGGTACTCCCCCACCTGCGCGCCTGCGTCGGTCCGGCGCCCGGTCAGATCCTCGAGCACCGGCGAGACCTGCTTGACCATCCGCACCCGCGCACCGGCGGGGGTCCAGACCTTCAGGGTCAGTTCCGGGATCACGCGGGCGGCCGACGAGCGCATCATCGCGGCGAAGTCCGCGGCCAGGTCCTTCGGATCGGCGACGATATTCGCGTCACCGGACAGTTTCGAGGCGATCTTGCGCAGTTCCTCGGCAACCCAGTCATCGCCCACACCGCGGCAGTCGCAGACGAAAAGCCCTTCGGCGCGGTCGAGTTCGGTCGCGAGCTCCTGCGGCGTCTCGTGTTCGTTCTTGCCGTCGGTGAGCAGAATCGCGTGGGCCTGCGCGCCGGGGTGCGCGGCGGCGACCTGGCGGGCCAGCGCCAGCCACGACCCCATCGCGGTGCCGCCGTCGGGACGCAACCGATCCAGGGCCCGACGGGCCGAGCCCCGGTGCGCGCGGTCGGCGGGCGCGGACATGCTGTTGTCGGTCGGGTAGATCATCCGGGCCGCTTCGGTGCCCTCGATGATGGCGAACGCGGTGCCGTCGGGGATCTCGTCCAGGGCCGTGCGGGTGGCGTTGCGCGCGTTCTCGAATTTGCGCTTGTTCCCCATCGAGCCGGAACAGTCGATGATCAGGATCTCGAGCCGCGGCGGCGGTGCCGCGACGGCGGCGAGTTCGGGGCCGGTGGTCACCGTCAGCACCGCGTCCACCACGCTCGCGCCTTCGGCGAGGAATTCGTTCTGGTCGACGGCGATCGAGATACCGGCTGTCTCAGGGGAACTCATGACACTCCTGGTTCGGGCGATCCGGCGACGGGCACCGGAGCCAGTGCGACCGTGATGTTGTCGCTGCCCCCGCTGTTCAGGGCGAAGTCGGCGAGCGCGCGAGCGGCGGCCTGCGGCGAGGTCTCGACGGTGAAACCGGCGAGCGCGACCGCCTCCGGCAGGTAGTTCCACAGGCCGTCGCTGCACAGCAGCAACGTGCCCGGTTCGGTGGCGAGCATGCGTTGCAGGCAGTTCGCCGACCACGGTGCTTCGCCACCGTCGGCGCCGAGCCAGCGCAGCAGGGTGTGGGCGCGCGGGTCGTTCATGGCGGCGGTCTCGTCGAGGGCGCCCGCGTCGACGAGTGCCTGGGCCCACGAATCGTCGACGCTGAGCCGGCGCGAGGCGGTGGGATCGCCCGCGGCGAGCCAGAAGGCCCTGCTGTCACCGACATTGGCGACGGTGATGTCGGTGCCGAGGTTCGTCTCGCGCACGATCGCGGAGACGTAGGTGCACGACGGCGCGTATTCGGGGGTGCGTGACATGCCGCGCACCGCCGCGGTCGCGGCTGCCAGACCGGCCATCGCGGCGTCGGAGTCGGCCCGGCCCTCGGCCAGGGCGGCCAGGGCGGCATCGACGCCGGTGCGGGCGGCATTGCCGGAGGCCGCTTGCGGATCCTGGGAGGTGGACACGCCGTCGCTGACCACGATCACCCGGATGCCGTCGCCCTCGCGCACCGCGGCCGCGACCGCGTCTTCGTTGCGGGAGTGACTGATTCCGCGGTCGGTGAGGACATACACCGCGCCGAGGTCTTCCTCGAAGCGGTCCGGGATGGGCTTCGGGCTGCCGCATTTGACGCAGTAGCCACCCTCGTAGCGGCGTTCACCGCAGGTCGAGCACTGCGGCACCGCGACCGGATCATGGACGGGCAGAGCGACTTTGCGCACGCCGAGTTCGCGGCCGCAGCCTTCGCAGAAGCGGTGTCCCGACCGTGCCGAGCCCGCGCAGTCGGCACAACCCGGCGCCGTCACAGGGTGGTCCTCGGGCGCACCGAGTTCGCCTGGTCCACCAGGACGAATCGGGTCCACATGTCGTCGGCCTCGCGCGCCAGTGTCCGCAAGCATCGTTCCAATCCCGTCCGCACGCCCTGTTCGGTGAATTCCACGTCCAACAGCTTGCCTGGTGTGCTCGGCCGCTGTCCCGACCGGATCCAGTTCAGTGCCGCCTCGAGGACGAACATGCGCACCTGCGCGGTGCGCTTGCGCGAGTCCAGGCGCAGCTGGTCGACACGCTCGCCGGTCCGGCGCAGCAGCGCTTCGTCGAGGTCGGCCGGATCACGGTGCGTCAGCAGGGTTTCGACGGCGGAGACCCTGGCCTCGGTGAACATCGAGGAGGTGCGATCGACTTGGTCGAGGACCGCTACCGCGCCCGTGCGGTCACCACTGGTGCGGCGCAGCCGGGCGGCGCCGAAGGCGGCGGACAGGAAGGTGTGGTCGGTGCGCCAGACCACTTCGTAGAGCGCCAGTGCGCGGCTGAGCTCGAAGGACCCGGTGTCCAGGTTCTCGGCGCGGGCGGCCTCGGCGGCGAGCTCCAGTGTGGCCGCCATGGCGAGTTTCGGGGCGGGTTCACCCGGCAGCGCGTCGTAGACGGACTCGAAATCCGCTGCGGCAGCCGAATAGTCACTGGTCAGCAGGGCGGCCTGGGCTCGATACCAGACGCGGCGCCAGTCGAATTCGAGCTCGGCGTCCAAGGCGGCCAGACGGGTCAGTGCCGCAGCCGCGTCGCCCGCTTCGAGCTCGGCGCGGACCAGTCGCAGCGGGATCTCGACCGACTCGCCGGATCCGGTGACCACCGCGCGCAGTCCGGCGGTGAGGGCCTGCTCGAGCTCGGCCGGGGTCGCGGCGTCGGTGGTCGCGAGCAGGGCGGCGCCGCTGTCGCCGGGGTCGACCAGTGGGGCGGGCAGGCCGGTGATGAGGGCGGCCGGTTCGGGTGTGACGCTGTCGATGCCGAAGACAGCACGGGCGGGCCCGAACTGGCTCGACATGCCGGGGCGCGGGATGCCGTCGCCGGTCGCCAGCACTTCGCGCAGGACACCGGTGAGCTGGTCGGCCATTTCGCTCGTCGAGGCGAAACGAGCCAGTGGGTCGGGGTCGGTGGACCGCTGCAGGAACCGGTGCAGCGAATCGTGTTCGGCCAGTAGTGGTTCGGTGTCGGGGCCGGGGATCGGGCCGAGTTTGCCGTCGACGGAGGGCACTCGCATCATCAACACGGCCAGTGTGCGGCCCGCGGTGTAGATCTCGGTGGCGACCGTCGGCCCGGTCTCGGCGATCTCGGGCGCCTGGTAGCCGAGGGTGCCGTAGATGGGGCTGGTGCGGTCGTCCATCGCGATGACCGCGCCGAGGTCGATCAGCTCGAGACGTTCCTCGGTCTGCATCACATTGTCGGGCTTGAAATCGCAGTAGGCCCAGCCACGAGCGTGCAGATAGCCGAGGGCGGGCAACATCTCCAGCACGTAGGCGATCGCCTGCGCGGGCGGCAGATAGCGCTGGGTTTCGGCGCGGTGGGCGCGCAGGATCTGCTTGAGCGAGGTGCCGCCGACGTAGGCCATGACGATGTAGCCGACGGGCTCGCCGTCGGCGTCGGCGTGTTCGGTGAAGTTGTGGATCTTGACGATGTTGGGGTGGTCGACCTCGGCCAGGAAGCGGCGCTCGGCCAGCGCGGCGGCCAGCGCGTCGGCGTCGCCGGTGTCGATGAGGCCCTTGAGGACCACCCAGCGCTTGTTGACGGCGCGATCGGTGGCCAGATAGATCCAGCCGAGACCGCCGTGCGCGAGAGCGCCCGCCACCTCGTACTGGCCGCCGACGAGATCGCCTGCACGCAAACGTGGCACAAACGAGTAGCGGGTGCCACAGTGTGGGCAGAACCCGGAGGTGCGACCGGGAACACCGGCCTGGCCACGGCCGACGGGCTTGTCGCACTTGCCGCAGAAGCGGTCGGATTCGGGCACCTGGGGGTCGACGAGCACGGCCGTGGCCGGGTCGACCCGCGGGACCGGCGGAACTTCGACGAGTCCGGCGCCGAGCCTGCCGCGCGCGGCCGAACGTGCCGAGCCCGAACGGGTCCGGACCGAACGACTCGAGGTGCGGCCGCTCGCGCTGACCGTCGAAGCGGACGGGCTGTGCATCGGGCCCGTCACAGTGGCCGGAGCGGTCCCGCAGGTGTCGCAGTAGCCGTCGACGATCGTGCCGCCGCACTCGGGCTCAGCACAGGCGCCGGGCACCGGCACGGGCGGCGGTGGCGCCTGACCGTTCCCGCTGCGCGGTTGCGCTGTGGTGCGCCCCGACCGGCCGTTGCCCGCGGGACGGGCCTGCGGTACCGGTGGTGCGGTCGCGACGGGCGCGGTACCGCACAGTGCGCAGTAGCCGTCCTCGATCGTGCCGCCGCACCCCGGTTCACTACATGTCATGCTGTCCGCCCCGCTTTCTCCCCGATGATCGAACGATAATCCGCGACCGCCCGGGTGACCGCGGCCAGATCGCACGGTGTGCGGGTGAGTAGACCGGCCGCGATCCGGTCGGCGGCGAGCACATCACGGTCCTCGCTCACGCCGAGCCGAGAAGCCTTGGCGCGGTAGGCCGTGAGCCTGCCGCGCAGTTCGGCGCGCCGGTCGAGCAGTCCACGCGCCAATTCGTCTCGCTGCGTGGCCTTTTCGGTGGCGCCGCCGGTGCGCATGCGCAGCGCGAGGAGGTGTTCCACCGTCGGGCGGTCGGGCGTATCGCCGAGGGTGTCGAGTTCGGCGCGCAGCCTGGTGGCCGGTTCGCCGCCGTCGGGCAGCTCGCCGGTCGCCACCTTGTGCGCGGCCTGGGTGGCGGTGTCGTCGGCGCGATGCTGGAGTTCGCCGAGATCGGCCAACCGCGCGCGCAGGGCGGCGACGGCGGCCGGGAGGTCGGCGGCAACGGCGAGATGTTCACTGTGGCGGGCGGATTCGGTGTCGATCAGCGCGGTGAGTGAGGCGAGCGCGGTGTCGATCTCGCCGGGTCCGAAGCCGAGCGGATCGGTGCCCGCGCGACGCAAGAGGGTGGCCAGTGGTTCGGTGGCCGCGTCGAGTGCGCCGCGGGCTTGTTCGACGCGCTGTTGCAGCGGGGCGAGCGCGCCGAGTACCCGCCCGTCGACCGCCGCGACCTCGTCGGCGAACGGGGCGACGAAGGCGAACGCGGCGCGCATGCGGTCCAGGCAATCGGCGATGCCGACCGTCACGATGGTCTCGCTGGGACCGGTGAGTCCACGCTGCGCCAACGGAATCGGGATCCTCGCCACCTCGTGCGGGCGGCCGCGCAGCAGCTCGGTGAGCCGCCCGCGTGAGCGGTCGTCGACCTTGCCGTGCCCGCCACGCGTTGTCTCGGCTTCGGCGAGGATGGCGCGCACCCGCCCCAGGTCCTCCCAGAGTTCGCCCAGCGCCTTCTCCACCGGCGCCCAGCGGCGTGCGGTCTCCCCTGTCGGCGGGTAGCGGCGCACCAGTGCCAGGCCGGGGTGGCGGTCCAGTTCCAGCAGCGTCGTGGTCACTTTCGCCAATTCCGCCGTGCGCCCGGCCAGTTCACGATCGATCTCGAGCACGCCGAGCATCGGCCAGGTCATCCGACGTACCTGGGCACCGGCGGGCCTTGCGAGGCGCCGAGGGTCGACAGGTGCTGGGAGTAGATCCGCTGCCAGGTGCCGTCGTTGCGGGTGCGGTCGAGCACACCGTTGACGAAACGCACCAGCTCGTCACTGCCGCGCGGCACACCGACCGCGTACGCGCCCGCGCCGATCGGATCGCCCACGATCTCGAGATTGTGGTCCTGGGCGACCAGACCCGCCAGGATCGGCTCGTCACCGCTGATCGCGTCGACGGTGCCCTGCTGCAGGGCGACCAGGCAGTCGGTCCAGTTGGTCACGCCGAGCACGGTCGGTGGCGTCGGCAAGGTGAACAGCGGTGCGGCCGCGGTGGTGCCCTTCGCCACGCACACCCGCTTGCCCGCGAGCCCGGCCCCGTTTCTGATTCCCGCGCCGTGGGGAGCCGCGATGCGTTGCGCCGCACGGTAATACACGCTGGAGAAGTCGACCTCACGGCGGCGTTCGCAGGTCGCCGAGAAGGTACGCACGATCATGTCGACCTTCTTCTCCTGCAGCAGCGGGATCCGGTCGGCCGCGGTGACGGAACGCAGTTCGATCTTGTCCGGGTCACCGAACAGGTCGCGCGCGATCTCCCTGGCGAGGTCGATATCGAACCCTTCGAGCCTGCCGGTCGAGGGATTGCGGAACCCGAACATGTAGGTGTTCTGATCGACGCCCACCCGCAGCCTGCCGTTGGCGACGATCGCGGCCATCGCCGATCCCACCGGCATCGCACCCGGTCGCGGCTGGGTCGTCGGCGCGAGCGTCGCTTCGGTATCGCAGGTTCCGGTGCCTTCGGCGGCCGGTGCCGAGGTGATCGCTTCGGCACCGGGCAAAGGTGGGGCCACCGCGGTGGCGGCGATGCTCGACGGTTCGGGTGCGTCGGCGCAACCCGCGACCAGCGCGAGGGCCGCGGCGAGCGCGACCAGCAGGGGACGCCTCACAAGAATTCCTTCAGTCGTGGCCAGAGGCCGGAGATCACCGCGCCTGCCGCGGCCAGCAGCAGGATGAGGGTGCCGAAGGGGCTCAGGGTCAACGATGTTCCGGCGGCGGCGACGCCGTCGCGCAGGTCGTCACGGGCCTGGGCGAGGTCGTCGCGCAGTTCCTGGTCGAGGCGGGCGAAGCTGGTGGCCGAGCTGTCGGGGCCGGTGCCGATCGCCTGGGTGACCGCGCCGGGATAGTCGGCCTTCTCGTAGGCGGTGCGCTGGGCGTTGTGGCCCGCGCTCCAGTTCGTCAGCGCGCGTTCGGCATCGGAGTCACCGCCGCCGGCCGCGGTGAGGCGCCCGCGCAGGTCGTCGCTGTGGGTTTGGAAGGCCCTCTCGGTGGCGGTGATGTCGCCGCGGGTGATCAGGGCCAGGGTTTCGTCGGTGCGGGCCTGCTGGGCCAGGATGCGGGCCCCTGCCAGGTTCTCCACGCGCGCACCGGCACCGGAACTGCCGCTGTCAAGCAGTTGCGCTGCCGTCCAGGTGGCGCCCGCGGTCCACAGCAGGGCAACCACGGCAGCCAGCCCGGCCATGGCCATACCGGTGTTCACCAGGCGGTTGGTCCGGCGCAGCAACACGATCGACCCGACCGCGCACACCGCCAGGACGAGCAGCAGGAGCACGATGCTCGTCCACGGCAGCGTGCCGATGCGCTGCTGGTCTTCACGCACGGCGGCGAAGCGGGCCTGGCTGAGTTGTTCGGCGTTGGGCAGCAGCGAGGTCTGCATCAGATCCGAGGCCTGGCGCAGATACGCCGACCCCACCGGGAAGCCCTGACGGTTATTGGCGCGGGCGGTCTCGACCAAACCCGTGTAGGTCGGCAGGTCGGCGGCGATCCGGGCAACGATCGCCCTGGTCTGCGCGTCGGTGGCACCGGCGGTCGCTTCCGCGAGCGCGGCGGCGGCTTCGGCGAGCGCCTGCTCGTAAGTGTCTCGTACCTGCGGTGATTCGATGCCGCCGGACAGGAAGGCCGTCGCCGCGCCCGCGTCGGCCGCCGAGAGCGACACATACAGACTCTGCGCGGCGAAGGCCAGCGGCTCGGTCCGATCCAGCACCTGTTCGGTGCGCACGATCTTGGCGTCGAGCTGTCGGCCCGCAGTCGATCCGGCGACCAGACAGGCCACCGTCGTCACGACGAGGACCACCCCGATCACACCTGGTGTCGTCGCGGCGAATCGCCGCAGCCACGTCCCCGCGTCACGGATGGTCGCCGGTAGGCGAGATCCCACACCGTCCTCCTTCATCTCCCCGGGCGGTGTCTTCGATCGCGATAGTACGGGAGCAGCTGAAAGTTCGCCCGGGTGAAGAAGATCGGCCGAACCCGGGCAGCGACAAGGCCCGCCACAGTTCGATGTGACGGGCCTTATCGGGTGCGGTGTCTACGCGCCGGCGACCTTCTCGCCGGGCTTGACGGTGGTGCCGGTCTTGCTGAACCGCAGCACGCCGTCCTCGATCGGGGCCTTGTGCATCAGCGTGCGGTCCCGGTAGTAGTTGTTGACCAGCTTCCACGCGCCACGCGCGCCCTGGCGGGGCATGGCGTCATTGCCGCGCTGGATGTAGCCCGAGGTGAGGGCGCCACCCATGAGCGACTCGTCGGCGATGTCGTCGGGGTTGGCGTGCACCTCGAAGGTGGTGTAGCCACGGTCGCGCATGATGTTGAGCACGCGGCAGAGGTAGGCGGCGGCGAGGTCGGCCTTCAGCGTCCAGGAGGCGTTGGTGTAGCCGATGATCATCAGGAAGTTCGGGATATCGGAGTACAGGACGCTCTTGTAGGCCACCGTCTCGTTGAACTTCACCGGAGTGCCATCGATGCTCAGCGTGATACCGCCGAGCATCTGCACGTTCAGACCGGTGGCGGTGACGATGATGTCGGCCTCGAGCACCTGACCCGACTCGGTCAGGATGCCCTTCTCGGTGAACTTCGCGATGCGGTCGGTGACGATGTCGGCCTTGCCGCTCTTGAGCACCTTGAACAGATCACCGTTGGGCACCACGCACAGGCGCTGATCCCACGGGTTGTAGCTGGGGGTGAAGTGGCGCAGGTTCACCTTCTTCCCGAGCTGCAGGCGCACCTGTGCCAGCATCAGCTTCTTCGCCAGCTCCGGGTTCGTGCGCGAGAGCTGGAAGCTGGCGCGCTGCAGCGCGATATTGCGGGCGCGGCCGATCTTGTAGGCGACGGCATCGGGCACCCGCGACTTCTTGAAACCGATGGCGACCGGGTCGTCCGACGGCAGTGCCTGAATCCAGGTGGGCGAACGCTGCAGCATGGTGACATGCGCTGCAGTGTCGGCCATCGACGGGATCAGCGTGATCGCGGTGGCACCGGAACCGATGACGACGACCTTCTTGCCCGCGTAGTCCAGATCCTCCGGCCAGTGCTGCGGGTGCACGATCTGACCCTTGAAGTCGTCCTGACCGGGGAACTCGGGCTGGTAGCCCTTGTCGTAGTTGTAGTAGCCGCTGGCGCCGACGACGAAGTTGGCGGTCCAGGTCTCGATCTCGCCGGTCGCCTCGACCACGGCCTGCACGGTCCATTCGGCGGTGGCACGGTCGAAGTCGGCGGTGACGACCTTGCGGCCGAAGGTGATGTGGTCGGTGACGCCGTATTCCTTGGCAGTGTCCTCGACGTAGTCACGGATGCTGGCGCCGTCGGCGAGCACCTTGGTGCCGATCCAGGGGCGGAATCCGAAACCGAAGGTCAGCATGTCCGAGTCGGAGCGGATGCCGGGGTACTTGAACAGGTCCCAGGTGCCACCGATGTTCTCGCGGCGCTCGAGGATCGCGTAGGTGCGTCCGGTCTGCTCGCGAGTGAGGTGACAGGCCGTGCCGATTCCGGACAGGCCAGCGCCGATGATCAGTACGTCGACATGCCGCGTCATTGAGGAAACTCGTTTCGTAGGTCGCCACCCGAGCACCGTCGCCCGAGCCTCCTTCGAGGTTACGTGTTTCGCATAGTTACGTCTAGTTCGGTGCGGTCGCGCCGTGGCGTGTCGTGGGGTTGCGCGCACGGTGATCGGAATCCGTGACGAGGGCGGGCGCACCGGTCAGCATCGATGGGCCCCATCACTGCAACGAAAAAGGCGGACATGACCGAGCGCGGACTGTCGTTCCACTGGTTCCTTCCCACCTACGGCGACTCTCGCGGCCTGATGGCGGGCGGACACGGCAGCTTCATGTCCGGTGATCGACCTGCCACACTGCGCTATCTCAATCAGCTCACCGCCGCCGCCGAGGACAACGGCTTCGAGGGCGTGCTCACCCCGACCGGTGCCTGGTGCGAGGACGCCTGGCTGACCACCGCCATGCTGGTGCAGACCAGCCAGACGCTGAAGTTCCTGGTCGCGCTGCGCCCCGGCCTGACCAGCCCCACCCTGGCCGCGCAGATGGCGGCGACCTTCCAGCGCCATTCCGCCGGGCGCCTGCTGCTCAATGTCGTCACCGGCGGCGAACAGCGCGAGCAGGAGGCCTACGGCGACTTCCTGGACAAGACCCAGCGCTACGCCCGCACCGGTGAGTTCCTGCACATCGTGCGAGAGCTGTGGTCGCGGACCGAACCGTTCAGCTTCACCGGTGAGCACCTGCGGGTGCAGGACGCGATCCTCAGCGCCCGTCCCGACCCGATTCCGCCGGTGTTCTTCGGCGGCTCGTCGGGTCCGGCCGGACCCATCGCCGCCCGCTACGCCGACACCTACCTCACCTGGGGCGAACCGGTGGACGCCGTCGCGAAGAAGCTGGACTGGATCCGCGGACTGGCCGCGATCGAGGGCCGCACCGTCGACTTCGGCCTGCGCATCCACGTGATCAGCCGCGACACCGCCGCCGAGGCGTGGGCCGAGGCCGACCGGCTCCTCGACGGCATCTCACCGGGCGAGATCGAACGGGTGCAGGCGAACCTGGCCAAGAGCGACTCCGAGGGGCAGCGCCGGATGGCGCGACTGCACAACGGGCGGACCGACGGGCTCGAGATCGCCCCGAATCTGTGGGCGGGCGTTGGCCTGGTGCGCGGTGGCGCGGGTACGGCGCTGGTCGGGTCGCACGCCGAGGTGGCCGATCGCCTCCTCGAATACGCCGCGATCGGGATCGACAGCTTCATCCTGTCCGGGTATCCGCACCTGGAGGAGGCGTACTGGTTCGGCGAGGGTGTGCTGCCGATTCTGGAGCGCAAGGGTGTGTGGACCCATCCATCGCGGCCGGTGGCGGTGCCCACGATCGCGCCGTTCACTGCCGCTGCCAGTAGCTGAATCCGCGGGGCGCGGTCTGGGGTCGCGCCCGCTCGCGAGGTCGAAGTGCCGTATGGCAGTCGCTGCACCGTTGCGCTCCCTGCCGTTTGTCGGGTATCGCGGTAGTCCAACATTTTTCGATTTGGTCGTGACCTGCCACTTTTCCGAATACCGACCGGTAGGACCGAAATGCAATGACGCACACCGTGCTTCGCTGCACCGCACTCCCCCAACCGTTTTCGGCATCGTGTGCAGCCGCGGTTCCACGTGAATCACTGCAGTTAGGGGCAGGTTCGGGCCGCCATCGACAGGGTCGGAGGCGGTCGGCGATAGGCTCGGCGGCGTGACCCTCACCGTCGGCTTCGACCTGGACATGACTCTCATCGATTCACGTCCGGGTGTCGCCCTGGCGATCGACACCCTCGCGCGCGAGTTCGATCTCGCCATGGACGGCTCGCACTTCGCCGAGCAGCTCGGACCACCGCTGGCCACACTGCTGGGCGACGCGGGCGCACCCGACGACCTGATCCCCCATCTGGTCACGCGCTACCGCGAGCTGTACCCGGACGTCATCGACCACATCGCCGCGCTACCCGGAGCCGACGACGCCCTGGCCGCCGTGCGCGCCGGCGGTGGGCGGACGCTGGTCGTCACCGGAAAATTCGAGCCGCACGCGCGACTGCACGTCGACCACCTCGGCTGGCAGATCGATCGCCTCGCCGGCGACCTGTGGTCGACCGGGAAGGCCGATGTGTTGCGCGAGGAATCGGCCCATGTCTTCGTCGGCGATCACGCGGGTGACATGCGCGGCGCCAAGGCCGCCGGTGTTGTGGCCGTCGGCGTCACGACCGGGCCCTACGACGCCGACGGACTGTGGGACGCAGGCGCGGACGTGGTCCTCGGCGACCTCACCCAGTTCGCCGAGTGGTTGGCCGATCACGCATCGGTACGATAGTCCACGAAACAGCTTGTGACGCAACCCAGTTCCGGAACCCATCCGAGACCCGGCACGTTGACGGGTCATGCCGACCGACCCCTACTGGAACCACAACACGCACTACCACCCCTGGGTACTCGATCAGGTGCCCGACACTGCCCGCACGGCGTTGGATATCGGCTGCGGTGACGGATTACTCGCCCGCAAATTAGCGACCCGGTGCGACGCGGTGCTCGGGGTCGACATCGATGACCGGGTCATCGCCAACGCTCCGGCCGCGCCCAACGTCCACCTCGAACACGCCGACTTCCGCGACCTCGACCAAACCTTCGACGTGGTCACCGCCGTCGCCACCCTGCACCACGTCCCCGTGCGGGACGGCATCACCGCCCTGCGCCACCTCGTCGCCCCCGGCGGCACCCTCGCGGTGGTCGGTCTCTGGAAGATGCACCCGGTCAGTGACTTCCACTACCTCCCCCTCCTGCCCGCGATCTGGGGCCTCGATCGCTGGCGACACCGATCGCTCGGCGGCCCCGATGTCACGCTGGCCGATCCACGGGAAACCCTCGCCGAAATCCGCTCCGCCGCCGCCGAACACCTCCCCGGCGCCGAGATCCGCCGCCGCCTGATGTGGCGCTACACCTTGCGGTGGCAGCGACCACGCTGAGCGAGGCCGTCACCGCGGCCACTGCCGCGCGGCCGTTTCGAAGCGGTTCGACGCTGTCCGCCGATCCGCGTGGCGTGGCGACCTCCGTAGATCCGTATTGTCCGAATCGATGCGGTGTGTCGACCCGTCCGGGTGATACAGTCCGGCAGGTTTTTCGATGGGGAGGGTCAGTCATCAACGCAGTGCCGATAGTTGTGTGGCGCACCGGGTCCGGGGGGTCGCGGTGACGACACGGGTGAAATGGGCGATCGGTGTCGGGGCGGCCGTAATGGCGTTGCTCTTGGTTCTGGTCACCGGTGTCGTGGTTTCGTGGGTGCTCGCCGACGAGGATCCGTCGGAGTTCGTGGCCGAGAATTACCAGCGAGCGAAACAGTTCGATCAGGCGAACGACGGTGTCGCCTATCTCGCGGCAGGCGCACCGGCGGTCGTCGCCGCGGCGATCGCGAAGAAGACCGACCCCAGGGACCGCCGCAATACCGGCGACAACCACTACCTGCGGTTCCCTCCCCGGTATTTCATCGCGGTGACCCCGCACGCCGGCGGCTCGCTGGTGCTCGTCGACAGCTATTCCAACGGAAACCGCCGCCACCACGGGCATATCAGCGGCTACGGCTGGACCAGCGGTTCGGCGGCGGGCGACTATCGCGGCGGCGGCAGCGACAGCGGCGGCAAGTAATTCACTCGGGCGTTTCATCTCGCCCGCACAGCACAGGAGGACACTCATGCTCGCCGACCTGGCGGCGGACGCGGGCGCCGCGCTCGCCTATTCCGCGGTGGGAATCGTGTTGATGGCCGTCGGTTTCGGCGTCGTCGACCTGCTCACCCCCGGCGACCTGCGCGCCCAGATCTGGATCGAACGCAACCGCAATGCCGCGATCCTGCTCGCCTCGAACCTGTTCGGGGTCGGGATCATCGTGGCCGTTGCCATCTGGACCTCCGAGGGCAAGATCGCCGAGGCCCTGCTGTCGAGCGCGATCTACGGGGTGATCGGACTGGCCGCGATGGCGGTGGCGTTCGTCCTGCTCGACGCGCTCACCCCCGGTGATTTCCGGGCCGTCGTCGCCGACGCGGAACCGCACCCGGCGGTGTGGGTTACGGCGTCGGCGCATGTCGCGGTCGCGCTGGTGGTGGCCGCGGGCCTGACCTGATGCCCCGGCACCGCCTGGCCAGGGCGGCGCTGCTGGCGACCGTGTTCGTGTGCGCCGCATGCGGTTTGGTGTACGAGCTGTCGCTGGTCACCCTCGGGAGCTATCTGATCGGCGACACCGCCGCCCAGGCGTCGATCACCTTGAGCGTGATGGTGTGTTCGATGGGTGTCGGCGCGCTGGTGGCCAAACCGTTGCGGTCCCGTGCCGCTGCCGCTTTCGTGGCGGTGGAATTGGCCTTGGCCGTCGTCGGCGGGCTGTCGGTCGCTGCCCTGTACGCCAGTTACGCGTGGCTCGATATCTATACGGGCACGCTGGTGCTGGCGGCGGCGGTGATCGGCATGCTCGTGGGTGCGGAGATTCCGTTGCTGATGGAGTTGTTGCAGGACATCCGCAAGCAAGAGGCCAGTGGCGCGGTCGCCGATCTGTTCGCGGCCGACTATGTGGGTGCGCTACTGGGCGGATTGGCGTTTCCGTTCCTGCTGCTGCCGGTGTTCGGCCAGATCCGCGGCAGCCTGGTGGTCGGGGTCGTGAACGCCGTCGCCGGACTCGCGCTGGCGTTCTTCTTCTTTCGCGACAAGATGACGCGCGGCGTCCGCCACACCCTGATCGCCGCCACCGTCGCGGTCGCCTGCGGCCTCACCGGCAGCTACCTCTACGCCGACCGCTTCGAGGCGACCGCGCAGCAGGCCCTGTTCGCCCACCCGATCGTGTGGCAGACGCGCACGCCCTATCAGCAGATCGTGCTCACCGAATCGTTCTCCCCGTTCGCCACCACCGATACCCGGCTCTATCTCAACGGCGGACTCCAGTTCTCCTCGGTCGACGAGTACCGCTACCACGAGGCGCTGGTGCACCCGGTGCTGTCCGGCCCGCACCGTTCAGTGCTGGTACTCGGTGGCGGCGACGGCCTCGCGCTGCGCGAGATCCTGCGCTATCCCGATATCGCGCAGGTGACACTGGTCGAACTCGATCCGGCGATGATCGACCTCGCCCGCACCGACGACCGCCTGACCGGCCTCAACCACCATGCGTTCGACGACCCGCGGGTCGAGGTGGTCAACGCCGACGCGTTCAGCTGGTTACGCAGCGCCCCAGGTCTTTTCGATGCCGTGATCGTCGACCTGCCCGACCCCGACCAGACCTCGGTGGCCAAGCTGTACTCGCAGGAGTTCTACGCGATGACCGCCAACGTGCTGGCGCCCGGCGCGCGCATGGTCGTCCAATCGGGCTCACCTTTTTTCGCCCCGCGTTCCTTCTGGACCATCGACGCCACCCTGCGTTCCGCGGGTCTGCACACCACGCCGTACCACGTCGACGTCCCGAGCTTCGGTGACTGGGGCTTCGTGCTGGCCTCGGCCACCGCGGCCCCGACCCCGACCCTGCGCAGCCCCGGCCCCCTGCGCTCCCTGGACGAGGCCACCCTCACCGCGGCCACCGTCTTCCCACCGGATCGGCGCCCGGTCGACCCCGAGGTCTCGACCTTGATGCACCCGGTGATTCTGGATCTGCAACGCCAAGAATGGCGTTGACCTCAGACCAGACCCGAACAGGCGAGGTGCGTGCCGCCGACGGCGAGTCCGAGGATGGCGACGGCGGCCGACAGTGCCGGGACCGGTTCGCGAACCAGCCGGGTCGCGCCGCGCCGCACTGCGGGCCCAACCCGCTCGAGCCGGCTTCCGAGTGCCGAACGTCCGGTCACCTCATCGCCCGCCCGTCCGCGCAGTTTCCGGCGGACGACGCCGAGGAGCGTGAGGAAGAGTGCGGTGATCAACATCGTGTGCCCTTCCCGCTCAACGTGTTCCGACGGCGGCACGCGATGACTTCGCGGGCCGGTCGGGGGCGGTGACGATGCCGAAGGCGATCAGGCTGTCGGCGGTGTCGCGGATGGTGTCCTCGATCGGGCGCATGGTCCAGCCCAGTTCGCGCCGGGCCTTGTCGGCGGTGACGTGTTCGGTGCGGCCGAGCACCGGCACGGTCAAGCGGACACCCTTGTCGAAGACCGCGACGAGGCGGATCACCCAGTTCGGCAGGACCCGGGTGGGGACACGGAAGCCCTCGGCGGCGTAGTCGTGGGCCAGCAGGCGGGCCAGCTCCCCCATCCACAGCGGGTCGGTCGCGCAGATGTATCGATTGCCCGCCGCCTCGGGCACTTCCATCGCCAGCCGATGTGCGACAGCGAGGTCGCGCACGTCGACGGGGGTCCAGCCGGTGTTCACCGAACCAGGGACGTCGCGGGCCAGCAGGCGGCGGATCGGTTCGTGGGAGGTGCTGGTCCTGGCTTCGAGCAGCGGGCCGAGGATCATGCCGGGGTTGACCACCACCAGTTCGAGAGCGGCGGTGGCGGGCAGGGATTCGACGAATTCCCAGGCCGCCCGTTCGGCAAGGGTCTTGCTCTTCTGATAGGCGGGGATGCGGTCGACGACCGACCAGTCGTCCTCGGTGCGCACCGCGTCCACGTCATGGCCGTAGGCGACGGCGGCGACCGAGGACGTGAGTACGACGCGGCGGACACCGGCGGCCGCGGCGGCGCGCAGCACGCGCAGGGTGCCCTGGACCGCGGGTTCGATGAGGTCCCGCTCGTCGTCGGGTGGGGTGGAAGGGAACGGTGACGCGACGTGCAGCACGGTGTCGCAACCGGCGACCGCGGCGGCCCAGCCCGCGTCGTCGTCGAGGGAGGCCGCGACGAATTCCAGGTCACCACCGGTGCGGCGGGCGAGTTCGGTGAGGTGGGCGCGTCTGGTGTGCGCGGCGAGATCGCGCACTGTGGCGCGGACGGCGTAGCCGTGCTCGAGGAGTTCGGCGATGCAGTGGCCGGCGACGAAACCTGTCGCGCCGGTGACGAGTACCCGAGTGGTCATGGTGGTCATCCATTCCGTCGATTCGGTGGAGCACGCATCTAAGCGATGCTCAATTAATCTAAACACCGCATAGATTTCCTGTCCAGTGCCAATTCCGCCCGGGATCTCGCCTACGCTCTTGATGGTGAAGCGCACCAGTTACCACCACGGCGATCTGCGCGCCACGCTGATGGCCGCCTGCCTGCGCCTGATCGAGAGCGAGGGCCTGGCCGCGGTGAGCCTGCGCCGCGTCGCCCGAGAGGCCGGGGTCAGCAGTGGCGCGCCCTATCACCATTTCGCCGACCGCGCCGCGCTGCTCTCGGCACTGTCGATCGACGGCTTCCAGCAGCTGGCCGCCTACCTGGTCACCGCGCGGGCGGCCGCGGCCGACCCGCTGGCAGCACTCACCGAACTCGGCGATGCCTACGTGCGGTTCTCCCGTGATCACCCCGCCCAGTTCCGGCTCATGTTCCGGCCCGAGCTGTCGCAGCCGGAAAAACACCCCGACGCCCACGTCGCCGGTGACGCCGCCTTCAACGTCCTGGCCGACACGGTCGCCGAATGCGTCGCCGTCGGCGCGCTGCCCGCCGACCGCGCCGAAACCCTCGCCGTCGCCTGGTGGGGGCTGGCCCACGGGCTGGCGTCGCTGTGGCTCGACGGGCATCTCGAAAAGCGCAGCGAACAGATGGGCACCCACGCGCCCGAGCTCGTCGACACGATCATGCGCACATTCACCACGCTGATCACGCCGGGTTCGTCCACCGCCTGACGCGCCGCCGATATTCCGCCGACCCGGCGTGTGCACTCACCTACAGTGGGTACCACCGTGTTTGTCGTTGCGTAGCCGTTTCGAGCAGGAGGCCCGATGTCTGGCACCGCGAAACTCGATCCCGTGGTCGAGACGTTCGTCGACGCGCTCAACGCGCAGGACACCGACCAGTTCTACGGTGTGCTCACCGAGGACGCGACAATGTCCGATGATGGTGTCGAACGCAATCTCGCACAATGGACAGAGGCCGAGATCTTCAGCAGCAACGGGCATCTCGTCGTGGACACGGTCGACTCCGACGACGGCCTCGCACTCACCGCCGACTACACCAACAGCCGGTGGGGTTCGATGCGAACCACCTGGCAGTTCGTCCTGCGCGACGGACTGATCAGCCGATTCGAAACAGGGCAGGCGTGAGCGACGATCTCCTACTGGCACCGCGTTACGGCACAGCCGCACTCTCCGATCTGCTCCCGTCGGTACTGACCTGCCTCGGCGTACCCGGCGACACCGACCGGCTCGGCCTCGATCTCGATGTCGACCGGGTCTGTGTGCTGCTCGTCGACGGACTCGGCGCGCAAGCCCTTGCCGCCGAATCCGCTGCCGCGCCGTTCCTGACGAGCCTGCCCGACGCAGCCCTCGATGCCGGCTTCCCGAGCACCACGGCGACGAGCCTGACCACCCTCGGCACCGGACTGCCGTCGGGCCAGCACGGCATCGTCGGCTACACGATGCGGCTGCCCGGCGAAGAACGCCTGTTCAATTCGCTGCGGTGGCAACTCACCGGCGCGGGCCCCACAGTGGACGCGCTCACCGCCTTCCCGCCCGACCGGATTCAGCCGCACCGCACCATCTTCGAGCGCGCCACCGACGCGGGCATCGCCGCCGTGCAAGTGGCGCCGAGCTACCAGGACGGCTCCGGCCTGACCCTGGCCGGATGGCGCGGCGGCGGATTCCGCACCGCCTATTCGGTCGGTGATCTCGTCGACGGCGTGCTGACAGCCCTCACCTCCGCACCGAAAACCCTTGTCTACACCTATCATTCAGAACTCGACACCACCGGCCACGCTCGCGGGCCCGCCAGCAGGGCGTGGCGGTTCGAGCTCGCCAATGTCGACCGGATCGCCGCCGAGATCGCGGCGCGTCTGCCCGCTCGCTCGGCGCTCATCGTCACCGCCGATCACGGCATGGTCGAACTCGCCGAGCGCATCGACTTCGACACCCATCCGCACCTGCCCGAGAACGTCCTGGCACTGGGCGGTGAGCCACGTGCCCGCCACGTCTACACCGACGAGGGCGCTGCGGTCGCCGACACCTGGCGAGGCGTGCTCGGGAGCGGGTTCCTGATCCGCACCCGCGAAGAGGCGATCGACGCGGGCTGGTTCGGCCCGACCCTCGCCCGCGAGGCCGCCGCACGCATCGGCGATCTCGTCGTGATCGCGGGTGGCGACGGCGGTGTGGTGCGCTCCGGCGCCGAACCGCTGCAATCGCTGATGGTCGGCCATCACGGGTCGCTCACCCCCGCTGAACTGCGGGTTCCCCTGCGGATCCACCGCGCGTGAGCACCACAGCATAAGCTGTCACGGACGCGCAGGTGCGCGCAGCGAACCATTCCAGGAGGAATCATGCACGCCAACACCCGTACCGGCGCCGTCGCGGTGGGCGTCGCGGTGCTGGCGGCACTGGCCACCGGCTGTACCGAGGTCGAGCGAGTGCTCAACCAGGGTGGCGAGACGAGCTGCCGCGACTATGTCAACCAGGACGCCAACACCAAGCGGATCACCATCACCAAGGCGATCAAGCAGCAGACCGGCAACGACAACGAACCGGCCGGCACCGTGGTCGACTCGATGATCGTGCAGGTCGACCTGTTGTGCGCGACCCAGCGCAATGTCGACACCCCGATCAAGAACGCCGATATCGCCGGGATCTTCCTGAACAAGTAGCCGCCGTCAAGGCGACGCGACAGGTCGGCGACCGGTGACCTGATCGTCCTCGGCACAAACGTTCCCATGGTGGTGGCACAGCTGATAGACAGTAAGCGCCACACCGGTTCTCGTCGCGGAAACGGTGCGTCACCGACGAGCAGGGAGTGAACGTGGGCGAGGACGCAGGAAGGCCCCAACACCACCCGATCGCCGCACCGCACCGGCCGGAACAGCTCTCGGACTACCGAGTCGAGCTCGAGAAGCAGTGGAACCGCCTGGCGGCACCCTCGCGCCCGTTGACCCTGCCGCGCGACACCGGCGCCGTGCGCAACGATGTCGCCAAATCCTGGCAGCGCTCCCTGCACACTGTCGACCCCGCCACCGAAGTCGCTCCCGGATTCAACGACATCAGCGACCGCTGGTCGGAGTCCCCGCTGCGCAGGCCCGTCACCGAACTCGCGGGCCAGCTGCGCGGAATGGCCGAGGAATCGGGCTATCTCGCTGTCGTCAGTGACGAATCGGGCACCATCTTGTGGACCGCGGGTGATCGCGCGCTGCGCCGCCAAGGGGAGGCGGTGAACTTCGCGCCGGGCGGGGTGTGGGACGAAAGCCATATGGGCACCAACGGGTTGTCCCTGGCCCTGCACGACGACAGGGCCGTCACCGTGTTCTCCGCCGAGCATCTCGTCGCCGCGCTACACGGCTGGGTCTGCTACTCCGCACCCATCCACGGCCCCGACGGCCGAACGGTCGGTGTGCTCGACCTGTCCTCGACCTGGGAACGCTCGCATCCGATGGTGATGACCTCGGTGCGCGCGCTGGTCACCGCCGTGGAGACGATGCTGCGCGCCGAAGCGCCCACGCCCGCGCCGGGTGTGCGGCTCGAATGCCTCGGCGCGGCAAGACTTTTGCGCGACGGACGACCGGTGCCGCTGCCGCCACGCCAACTCGAGATCCTGGCCCTGCTGGCGCTCGAGCCCGACGGGTACACCCCCGAACAGCTGCACGCCGCCGTCTACGGTGAGCGGTCGGTGTCTTTGAACACGCTCAAAGCCGATGTGTCGCACCTGCGCCGCGCCACTCGCGGCGAGATCACGAACCGGCGCTACATGCTCACCGGCGAGGTGTCCTGCGACGCGGTGGACCTGCTGGCCGCCATCGAGGGCGGCGACCTCACCTCGGCGCTGTGGCTCTATCGCGGTCCGCTGCTACCCGGTTCGGATCTGCCCGGCGTGGAACAGTGGCGCGCCCATCTCGACGTCGGCATTCGCAATGCGGTGCTCGGCAGCGACCGCCCCGAACACGCGGTCGCGTTCGGGCAGCGGTGCCCCGGCGATGTCGCCGTGCACGAGCACGCCCTGCGGCTACTGCCTCGCGACGATGTCCGGCGCGCCGTCGTTACAGCCCGACTGTTCACCGCACGCCAGTCCTGACCTGCGCAAACGCCGTCACCAACCTCGTACCAACCTTCTCCGACAATAGTGTGGATCACCACGGGAGAGGTCGCGAGGAGCGAGGCGCATGATCTACGGCAAACCCGGATCGGATACCGGCATAGTCAGCTATGCCGCCCGATACGACAACTTCATCGGAGGTGACTGGTCTCCCCCTGTCGAAGGCCGTTATTTCGACAACACCTCACCGGTCGACGGTGAGACCTTCTGCGCGGTGGCCCGTTCCACCGCCGCCGATATCGATATGGCGCTCGAAGCCGCGCACCGCGCCACCGAGCGCTGGGCCGCGACCTCGGTCACCGAGCGGTCCGACATCCTGCTCAAGATCGCCGACCGGATCGAGAACAGTCTCGAACCATTGGCGGTGGCCGAGACCTGGGACAACGGCAAACCGGTCCGCGAAACCCTGGCGGCCGACCTCCCCCTCGCCATCGATCACTTCCGCTACTTCGCGGGTGTGCTTCGCGCCCAGGAAGGCTCGCTGTCCCAGATCGACGCCGATACCGTCGCCTATCACTTCCACGAACCGCTCGGGGTGGTCGGGCAGATCATTCCGTGGAACTTCCCGATCCTGATGGCCGCCTGGAAACTCGCGCCCGCGCTGGCGGCGGGCAACTGCGTGGTGATCAAACCGGCCGAACAGACACCGGCCTCACTGCTGCTCGTCGTCGAACTCATCGCGGATCTGCTGCCCGACGGAGTTCTCAACGTGGTCAACGGTTTCGGCGCCGAGGCGGGCAAGCCACTGGCGCAGAGCCCGCGGGTGGCCAAGATCGCCTTCACCGGTGAGACCACCACCGGACGCCTGATCATGCAGTATGCCAGCGAGAACATCATCCCGGTGACCCTCGAACTCGGCGGCAAGAGCCCCAACATCTTCCTGCCCGATGTGCTGGCCGCCGACGACGACTACCTCGACAAGTGCGTCGAAGGGTTCGTCATGTTCGCCCTGAACCAGGGCGAGGTGTGCACGTGTCCGTCACGGGCGCTGATCCACTCGTCGATCTACGACGAATTCCTCGCCCGAGCCATCGCCCGCACCGAGGCCATCGTGTCCGGTCATCCACTCGACACCGAGACGATGATCGGCGCGCAGGCCGGCAACGACCAGTACGAGAAGATTCTGTCCTATTTCGACATCGGCAGGGCCGAAGGCGCCCGCGTGCTCACTGGAGGGGAAGCACGCAAGGTCGACGGCCTGCCGGGTGGGTACTACATCGAACCCACCGTCTTCGAGGGTGACAACACGATGCGGATCTTCCAGGAGGAGATCTTCGGCCCGGTCGTCGCGGTGACCCGCTTCGATACCGTCGACGAAGCGATCCGCATCGCCAACGACACTCTCTACGGTCTCGGTGCGGGCGTGTGGACCCGCGATCTGAACATCGCCCATCGACTCGGCCGCGGTCTCGAGGCAGGCCGGGTCTGGACCAACTGCTATCACGCCTACCCCGCCCACGCCGCGTTCGGCGGCTACAAGAAGTCGGGATTCGGCCGGGAGAACCACGCGATGATGCTCGGGCACTACCAGCAGACCAAGAATCTGCTGGTCAGCTATTCGACAACGAAACTCGGGATGTTCTGATGCAGAATCGAATCCACCGTGTGGAGATCACCGAGCGCGCCCAGACCCTGCTCCGCCGGCTCATCGAGGACAACGGCCCCGTCCTGTTCCGCCAGGCGGGCGATTGCTGCGACGACGACAGCGCACCGGTGTGCCTGTCGGCCAAGCAGTTCCCGATCGAGAAGGCCGATATCCTGCTTGGGCGACTCAGCTGGCACACCGAATTCTGGATCAGCGCCAAGCAATTCGAATGCTGGAAAGATACGCACCTCACCGTCGATGTGGCGCGCGGTGAGGCCGCCGCGGACTCACTGGAGGCCGGCCAGGGCATGCGCTTCGTGTTGCGCGCCAGGCTGCTGACCGAGGCGGAGAACGCGGCACTGGCGGCCGCGCCGCCACCACGAACGGGCGCCGACCGCACGCTGTAGCGGCGCCACCGAAAGCCTGACCTGGCAGCATCTTTCCCGGGGCCGGCAGGTCACGGCGAGCCCCCGCCGACTGGGCCATCGCGGCTCAGCCGGCGGGGTGAGCTCGCCGTTTTCCGTGCGGGCCCCTATATAGCAAATGTGTTCCCGCGCAAACCAAATCGCGTCTCGCTCACCGAGACACGCACGACAACACTGCAACGATTCCGTTACGTTATAGCGATGTTCTTAGCGAGACTCGGTGTGCGCACCCGGATTCTGGCGATTGCCCTCATACCCAGTTTGACTCTGGTGGTGGTCGGCGTCGGTACGGCGGGCTACCTGGTCGAGCAGAGCAACAAGGCCGAATCGTGGGCTGTGCGGCTGCAGGATGCCGCGATTCCGGCCCGCGAGCTGATCGAGGCGGTCCAATCCGAGCGGCACCTCACCCTGGCGCACCTGGCCGGCGACGAGACCGCGGCACTCGGGCTCGC
Source organism: Nocardia sp. NPDC058519 (assembly GCF_042719755.1). Lineage (NCBI taxonomy): Bacteria > Bacillati > Actinomycetota > Actinomycetes > Mycobacteriales > Nocardiaceae > Nocardia > Nocardia sp. NPDC058519. The sequence continues at coordinate 255,569 of NZ_JBHXNK010000006.1, forward strand.
CGCCGCGCGCACGCGGATGGACGGGGCGTTTCGCGGGCTGCTCGCCGCCGGCGAGACCCTGCGCGCGATCGATGACACCGATATCGGCGGCGACAAGGCCGGTTTCGCCACGCTCGGCACGCATCTGGACGGTGTACGCAAGGGCGCCGACGCCCGGATGCTGCCGATTTCGGACGCCTACCTGTTCTACAACTCGTTGCTCAATGTGATCATCCAGGGCACCAAGGTCGCCGAGCGCGCGGCGCCCGACGCGATCGTCGCGTCCGGTGTGGCCCAGGGTCTGCGCTTGCTCGGTGCCGCCGAGGCGATGTCACGCAGTAACGCGGTCGCCACCGCGATGGTGGCCTCGGACGGAAACTCGACTATTCCGCTCGACGAGTTCACCAACCAGACCGGCCTCTATCACGGCGAAATCGCCAACCTGGCGGCCGGACTCGACGAACCGGAGCGCAGTGCCGTCGTGGCCTTGACGGCCACCGGGCACTGGCAGCAGCTCACCACCATGGAATCAGCTCTCGTGCGTCGTTTCGCAGTGTCGGAGGCAGCCCAAGCGGGCACCTCGACCAGCAAGTCCGTCACACCCGCCGCGCTGCCGATGGCGACTCCCGAATGGCAGAACGCCGCGGCCGAGGTCAACCGGAGCCTGCTCGACTCCTATGCCACCTACAACGACCACGTCCAGAACCTCGCCGAGGACTCCGCTCGCAAAGCCGAGACGAACGCCGCGCTGGCCGGCGGCGGTGTGCTCGCGCTCAGTGTGCTCGTCTTCATGGTCGCGGTGATCCTGGCCAATCGGATCATCCGCCGCCTGCGCCGCCTGCGCACTGCCACACTGCAACTCGCCGACGAGAAACTGCCCGCCACCATGCGCACCCTGCGCGACGGCGGCGAGGTCGATCCGGCCGAGACCGCCCCCACCCTGGACTTCGGGCACGACGAGATCGGTCAGGTCGCAAAGGCCTTCGAACACGCCGCCGCGGCGGCGATCGGTGCCGCGGTCGACGAGGCCCGTACACGGGAGGGTGTGCGCGCGGTGTTCCTCAACATCGCCCATCGCAGCCAGATCGTGGTGCACCGCCAGCTCGAGATCCTCGACGAAGCCGAACGCCGCCAAGAGGATCCGGCGCTGCTCGAGACGCTGTTCCGGCTCGACCACCTGGCCACCCGCGAACGCCGCAACGCCGAGAACCTGATCATCCTCGGCGGCGGTCGCCCGGGACGGCAGTGGCGTCAGCCGGTGCCCGTGATGGACGTGGTGCGCAGCGCCATTGGTGAAACGCTCGACTACGCGCGCGTGCGGGTCACCAAACTGCCCGAGGTCAGTGTTGTCGGCACCGTCGTGGCCGACCTCGTGCACCTGCTCGCCGAGCTGGTCGACAACGCCACCGCGTTCTCCCCGCCGCAGTCGCGGGTCGAGGCGGGCGGCAATATCGTCGGCAAGGGTGTGGTCGTCGAGATCACCGACCAGGGCATGGGCATGAGCGCCGACGACCTGGTCCGCTACAACAACATGCTGGCCGATCCGCCGGACTTCGGTGTCGGCACGCTGTCCTCGGACTCGCGCCTCGGCCTGTTCGTGGTCGCCCGCCTCGCCCTCGCGCACGGCGTGTCGGTGCGGCTGAGCGAATCCGATTACGGCGGCATCCGCGCCATCGTGCTGATCCCCCAGCAGTTGCTGGCGGGCGAGGCCGATTTGGCGGGCACGCCGCCCACGATGACCGGCCCGCTGCGCCGCGGCCTGCCCGCGCCGCAGGATTCGGGACCGCTCGCCGCCCTCGAATCGGCGCCGGCGTCCGTCGCGACGCTGGTCGCCGACCCGCCGACCCCACGTCCGATGGCGCCTGCCCCGGATGCGCCCGCCGTGCAGACCCCGCGCTACGACACCGACTCCGACGAACGCCCCGCACTGCCGCGCCGCAGCAGGCAGACGAATCTGGCGCCCGAACTCACCGAGCCCGCCGCAGAGACGCCATCGGTGCCCGAGCGCCCCCGCTCCGCAGAACAGGCGCGCGACATCATGTCCGCGATCGAGAACGGCACCCGTCAGGGTCGCAAACAACAGACCACATCGAACCAGGACGAACAGGAAGGCTGAGGTGAACTCTTCCCCCGGTGATCTCAACTGGCTACTCGACGATCTCGTCGACCGGCTGGCAGGGGTCCGCTACGCGGTTGTGCTGTCCACCGACGGACTGCTGCTCGGACGCTCCTCGCAGATGAAGCGTGAAGACGCCGAACACTTCGCCGCCATGTCCTCGACCCTCTACGGTCTCGCGCGCAGCGCGGGTAGCCGGTTCGACGGCGGCGGCGTGCGCCAAGCGGTGATCGAGCTCGATCGCGCGGTACTCTTCGTCACCTCGGCAGGTGAAAACGCTTGTCTGGCACTGCAAGCCAACGAGTCCGCCAATCTCGGCATGGTCGCCTACGAAATGAATCTCACCGTGCAGCGGGTCGGCAGCTATCTGTCGACGGAGCCCCGGCACGGGCATGCGCAGCTATAGAAAGTTTCGACTATGACTCGACTCGGCGATCCGTGGTTCGACGACGCGGCCGGACCCCTGGTCCGGCCGTACGCGGTGACCCGCGGCCGCACCATGGGCGCGGCGCACGACCTGGACATGCTCACGGTGGTGGTAGCAGTACATCCCGCCCCCACCCTGCGCAAACCAGAACCCGAGTACACGACGATTGCACGGTTGTGCAAGCGTCCGCAGTCGGTGGCCGAGGTCTCGGCCGTGCTGAAACTGCCTCTGGCGGTGACCAAGATCCTCGTCGGTGATCTCATCGCCGAGGGCCACCTCATCTTCCGGGCTCCGGTAGCGGCCGAGGCCGGTACCGGTGACCTCAACATATTGCGAGCGGTTCTGGATGGCATCCGAAAACTTTGACCCGATGTCCGTAGGCGACCAGCACATGGCCGCCTCGGTCAAAATCCTCATCGCCGGCGGCTTCGGCGTCGGCAAGACCACCATGGTCGGCGCGATCAGCGAGATCGCGCCGCTGCGGACCGAAGAGCTGATCACCGAGGTCAGCACCGGTGTCGACGATCTGTCGGGCGTGGAGCAGAAGCACACGACCACCGTCGCGCTCGACTTCGGTCGCATCACCATCGACCGGGACCTGGTGCTGTACCTGTTCGGCACGCCCGGACAGGACCGCTTCTGGTTCCTGTGGGACGAGCTGTGCCGTGGCGCCCTCGGCGCGATCGTGCTGGCCGACACACGGCGGCTGAGCAATTCGTTCGCGGCGGTCGACTTCTTCGAGCGGCGCGGGTTGCCGTTCCTGATCGCGGTGAACTGCTTCGACGGTGCCCCGCGCTACACCGTCGACGAAGTGCGTGACGCGCTGGACCTGGATCCGAACACGCCGGTGATCCTGTGCGACGCGCGCGATCGGCCCTCGGCCAAGGCGGTGCTGACCCACCTGGTCGAGTACCTGATCGATCGCGCCGCCCGGACTCCGGTCACCACCTGAGCGGCTAGGCCGAGCCCGGCGCGGCTACTGCCCGCTCCGCGGCTCGGCTGGTCTGCTCCCAGGCCGACCAGGTGGCCATCTTGGCGCGCGCGAGGTCGAAGGCCAAGTCGTACACCATGTTTCCGAGGAGCAGGCGCAGCGGCGGTTCCTCGGAGCCGACGAGCGTGAGCAGCGCCTCGGCCGCCAGGGCCGGTTCGCTGTCGACCGAACCCTCGGCCCACTGCGCCTCGAGCTGGGCCCGTAGCGGGGCGTAGGCCTCGATCGGCGTGGTGTTCGCCATCGCCGAATACAGGTCGGTCCAGTACCCGCCCGGCTGCAGAATGCTCACCCGCACACCGAATTCCGCAGCTTCCATGGCCAGGGCCTCGGTCATTCCCTCCAGTGCGAATTTGCTCGCGGCGTACATGCCCGACAGCGGGAACCCGGCGAGTCCGCCGATGCTCGAGACTGCCACGATGTGCCCGCCGCGCTGGGCGCGCAGGTGCGGGAGCACGGCCTGGCTCACCCACAGCGCACCGAAGAAGTTGACCTCCATCTGCGCGCGGGCCTCGGTTTCGGTGAATTCCTCGATCATGCCCATCGACAGGGTGCCCGCGTTGTTGACCACGATGTCGAGGCGGCCGAAATGGGCGACGGCGGCATCGACGGCCGTGTGCACCGCGGCGCGATCGGTGACGTCGAGGGTCAGCGGCAGGACCTGCCCCGGATAGGCAGCGGCGAGTTCGTCGAGCGCGGATCCGGTGCGAGCGGCGGCGGCGACCCGGTCCCCCACCGCCAGTGCGGCTTCGGCGAAGGCACGGCCGAGACCGCGGCTCGCTCCGGTGATGAACCAGACACGGGATGCGGTGGTACCGGCGGTGGTCATGGTGATCCTCCTTGCCTAGACAAGACGTTGCGTCTCGTCTGATGATCAGAGAATGCCACCGGATCGCCGCCTTGTCAAGACGCAACGTCTCGTCTTTTTCGTTGCTACGATGGCGGCATGAGTCAGCAGGTGAACCCCGCGCCCCGGCCCCCGGCCGACGCGACCCGGCGCAACGAGGGATCCCGGCGCGCGATCCTGTCCGCCGCCTTCGAGCTGGCAGGCGAGATCGGCTTCGACAAGCTGACCATCGAGGCGATCGCCGCCAGGGCAGGGGTCGGCAAGCAGACGATCTACCGGTGGTGGCCGTCCAAGGGCGCCGTCCTGCTCGACGCCTTCCTGATGCTCAGCGAGACCGGCGACGACGCGACACCGGGCCTGCCCGACACCGGCGACCTGGAAGCCGACCTCAAACTCGTCCTTCGTGCCACCGTCGCCGAACTCGCCGACCCCCGCTTCGACCTCCCCCTGCGCGGCCTGACCAGCGCCATCATGCACGACACCACCCTGGCCGCCACCTACGTCGAACGCCTCCAGGGCCCCGTCGACGACCTCAAACGCCGCAGACTGGCCGCCGCGCAGACCGCGGGCCAGATCGCCGCCGACATCGACCTCGACGTGGCCATCGCGATGATCTGGGGCCCGCTGATGGACCGATGGTTACTGCGCACGGGCACCCTGACCACCGAATTCGCCGATCGCGTGGTCGAGACCGCCCTCCGCGGCCTGCGCGGCTGAACTCACGGAACCGGCTGTCCGACAACGATATCCGGCCGACTCGACTGGGCCGACGAGCACCAGCCGAGCAGCGGCACCGTTACCCGCGTAGCGATGCGGGCAACAGGGAACGTTCACCCGCGCCGGGGCCGTCCACCGGTTTCAGGTCGCGGGCGTTGACCCGCTCCCCGCAGTGCGAGCACGTCGGCTCGATCGTGGCGACATGGCCGCAGCCGCGATGCAGCGCCTCGACCGGGGCACCGTTCGGGGCGGCCCATTCGTCGCCCCACTGGCGCATCGCGGTGACCACCTGCCAGAGGGAGCGACCCTTGTCGGTCAGGCGGTAGTCGTAGCGGACGGGGTTGTCCTGATAGGGCTCTCTGGTCATGATCCCGTGCTCTACGAGCCCGTCGAGGCGCTGGGTGAGCACGTTGCGGGCGATGCCGAGGCGCTCGCGGAAGTCATCGAAGCGGGTCACGCCGAACAGGGCATCGCGCACGATCAGCAATGTCCACCACTCCCCGACCACCTCCAGGCACTGAGCCAGGGAGCAGTTCATGTCTTCGAAGCTGGTGCGCCGCATGACCCGAGTGTAGTCGGTTGCATGAAAGAACTCACCAATCTAGTGTGAGTTGCATGATGAAACTCACTGGGCGTCTCGGCGCACAATTCGCCCTCACTACCGGGGAATCCGGGCAGTGGAATGCCGTTGTCGACGATTCGTGGCGCGGCTGGACCGGCCCGCACGGCGGCGCGCTCGCCGGGCTCCTGATCGAGGTCGCCCAGCGGGCGAGCTCGCGCGACTTCCCTGTGCGCGCCGCCGATGTCCGGTTCCTCGGCAGACCGGCGACCGGCGCGTTCACCCTGCGCGCCACCGAACACACCGTCGGGCGCAGCACGACGATCCTGGACGTGATGGCCGAACAGGACGGTGCGCCGGTCGCCGCGGCCACCGTCACCCTCGGCGCGCCCGGCGCGACGGCGATCCCCGCCCACAGCGCCCGGCCCGCGCCCCACGTCGCGGCTCCGCAGGACTGCGCGCTGTTCCAGCTGCCCCCCGAGATCGTCCCCGTCGGCGCGCATTTCGTCATCCGACCCGCCGCCGGCCCGTTGCCCCTCAGCGGCGCGGACGAGGCGATGATGTGTGCCTGGATCGCGCTCGACCCCGCGCTGCCCGTCGACGCGCCGAGTCTGGCCGTTCTCGCCGACGCGCTCCCACCCGGGCTGTTCCCACTGCTCACCGCGCCGGTTGCCGTCCCGACCGTCACCCTGTCGCTGCAGCTGCACGCCGACCTCGTCGACCTCGGTGACGCACCTGTGCTGGTCCGCGCCGCGAACGTCAGTTCCGGCGGCGGCTGGTCGGTCGATGACACCGATATCTGGGACGGTGCCGGCGTGCTGCTCGCCACCGCCCGTCAAACCCGCCGCGTCCTCGGCTGAACGGGAGCTCGATCATGAAATCCGTTGCCCCGTCACGGGAGACGAACCCACGGTTGGTGCTCGCCATCGTCTCCATCGGTGTGCTGTTGTCGAGCCTTGACCTCTTCATCGTCAATGTCGCCATGCCCGCCATGGCGGCCGACTTCGACGCCGGACTGACCGAACTGTCCTGGGTGCTCAACCTCTACGCCATCGTCTTCGCCGCCCTGCTCGTTCCCGCCGGTCGGCTCGGTGACCGCAGCGGTAACCGCGGCACCTTCCTCACCGGCCTGGCGATCTTCGTGATCGGGTCGGCGCTGTGCTCGGCGGCCTGGAACGTGGAATCGCTCATCGCCTTCCGTGTCGTCCAGGCCGTGGGATGCGCGCTCCTCACGCCGTCCTCACTCGCCCTGGTACTCGCGGCGACGCCACCGGAGCGACGTGCGAGCGCGGTGCGGCTGTGGGTCGCCTTCGGCGGTCTCGGTGCGGCGCTCGGCCCGGTCCTCGGCGGGCTGCTGGTCGAAATCGACTGGCGCTGGGTGTTTCTCGTGAACGTGCCGATCGGGTTGGCCGCTCTCGCGATCGGCGTGCGCAAGCTGCCGCGCCCGCCCGCCGGAGGAGGTCCGCTGCCCGATCTGCTGGGCGCGGGAGCGCTGATCGGCGCGGTCGGGTCGTTGATCCTGGCCATCGTCCAAGGTCCCGAGTGGGGCTGGACCTCCACCGGGGTGCTCGCCGCGTTCGCTGTCGCGCTCGCCCTCGGTGTGGTCTTCGTGGTGAGCTCGGCTCGCCATCACAGCCCGATCGTCGACCCAGCCCTGCTCCGGGTTCCGAATTTCGTTCTCGCGGGGGCGAATTCGCTGGTGTTCCAGATCGCGTTCGCGGCCATGCTGCTCTCGGTCACGCTCTGGGCGCAGAACGTGTGGGGGTGGTCGGCGTTGCAGACCGGGCTGGCGATCGCGCCCGGCCCACTGGTCGTGCCGTTCGTCGCCGTCGCCGCGGGCAAGCTCATCGCCCGAATCGGCGCGGGCCCGGTGATCGCGGCAGGCGGGCTCGCCTTCGGCGGTGGCCTCCTGTGGTGGGCGCGCGCGGCCGAACTGGCACCGGATTATGTGGGTGGTCTACTCGGCGGGATGCTGCTGACCGGCCTCGGCGTCGGGCTGACCCTGCCGACCGCGTTCGCCGTCGGGGCGGGAAACCTTCCCCCGCAACGCTTCGCGACCGGATCGGCCGTCCTGAGCATGGCCCGCCAACTCGGCCTCGCCGTCGGCGTCGCGGTCCTGGTAGCCATGCTGGGTACCCCTGACACCCCGGCCGCCACGCTCGACGCCTTCCAGCGCGCCTGGTACGTGACCGCCGGGGTCGCGGTCCTCGCCGGGCTCATCGGCTTCGCTGTACGGTCCGGATCTCAGAGCGGGCCACCGGTCGAATCGCCCGGCGTCGGCGTACCCGCTGCCGCGGCGCCCGAAAAATCGGGGGGCGCAGCAGTTTCCGCTTGACCCGGACGGTCGGCGACCATGCTGTCGCCGACCGTCCGGTCCGCTCAGCCCCAGGTCGCACGGTCGGGAACCTCGGAGTCGAAGATGACGTTCGAGCGGGGTCCGGCTGCGCGGAAATCCGACCGTAGACGGATCTGCCGAGCCCTCCGGTCGCGCTACCGTGGTGTGAGCGCATTCAGCGGAGGGTGGGAAAGCTGTGGACAGCACGACCATTGCACGGCAGTGCACATTGTGCGAGGCACACTGTGGAATTCTGGTCACGGTCGAGGATTCGCGGGTCACCCGCATCGAAGGAAATCCGGACGACGTGCTGTCCAAGGGCTACATCTGCCCGAAGGCGACGGCCATGGGCGGTCTGCACCACGATCCGGACCGGCTGCGGACACCGATGCGCCGCGTCGGCGACACCTTCCAACCGGTCGGCTGGGACGAGGCATTCCGCGAGATCGGGCAGCGTTTGCGCGCGGTGCGGTCGGCGCACGGTCCCAGCGCCATCGGAATGTACATCGGCAACCCGGCCGCGCACAGCTCCTCGGTGATGTACGGAGCGCTGCTCCGGACCGTCCTGCTGACCCGAAACTTCTTCTCCGCGTCCTCGATCGATCAGTTCCCGCAGGAATTCGTCGCGTGGCGGATGTTCGGTTCGAACGTTCTCATGCCGATCACCGATATCGACCGCACCGACCGGCTGGTGGTGCTCGGCGCCAATCCCGCGGTATCCAACGGATCGATCACCACCATGCCCGGCGCGAAATCGCGCATCAAGGCAGTCCGCGCCCGTGGCGGCACCGTCGTCGTGATCGACCCGCGCCGCACCGAAACGGCGCGGCTGGCAGACGAACACGTGGCGGTCCGTCCCGGCGGCGATGTCTATCTGCTGCTCGCGATGCTGCATGTGCTGGTCACCGAAGAACTGTGCGACGAACGGGCGGTGCGCGCGCTCTGCACCGGCTGGGACGAGCTCATCGAACTGGTCGCCGACACCACCGCGGAACGGATGGCACCACTGGCCGGCGTCGATGCCGACACCATCAGGCGGCTGGCCCGTGACCACGCGGCGGCGCCGTCGGCGGTGGTATACGCGCGGATCGGGGTGTGTCAGCAGGTGACGGGCACGCTCACCCACTGGCTGGTCAACACGATCAACGCGGTGACCGGAAATCTCGATCGCGCGGGCGGTCAGATGTTCGCGACCCCCGTCGTCGACGCCGCCCGGTACGCGAAGTACCTGCCGATGGGACACGGCGCGTGGACCGACCGCTCCGGCGCGCACAAGTCGTTCCGCAGCGAACTGCCCGTCGCGGTGCTCGCCGAGGAGATCCTCACCGCCGGACCGGGCCAGATCAAGGCGATGATCACCTACGCGGGCAATCCGGTGCTCTCGACACCGCAGGCGGACAAGCTCGATACCGCGCTGGAATCACTGGATTTCTACGTGGCTGTCGACATGTACGTCACCGAGACGACCCGGCACGCCGATTTCATCCTGCCGCCCGTCTCGGCGCTGGAACGCGAGGAACTGAGCCTGCTGTTCCCGATTTTCAGCGTTCGCAACAACGCCCGCTACGACGCCAAGGTTTTCGATCCGCCGGCCGATGGGCTGGAGGACTGGCAGATCCTGGCCCGGCTGGTGACCGAACTGGTGCCGCTGCCGGTGCGAAAGCTCACCGGACGCGCGCTCAACGCCGCGTTCGAACAGGTCAGCCCACTGCGATTGACGGCAGCTGCCGTCGCGACAGGCCCCTACGGCGTCCTGCGGCGCGGACGAAACGGGTTGACGCTCAAAAGGATTCGTGACGCGGCGGGCGGTGTCGATCTCGGCCCGTTGCGGCCACGGCTGCCCGAACTGATCGGCACCAGCGACCGCAAGACACACCTGGCGCCCCCGGATTTCCTGGCGGCGGTGCGCACGGTCCTCGACGAGTCGACCGCGGCGGCCGAGTCCGGCTTCGACCTCCAGCTCATCGGACGACGTCACCTGCGCAGCAACAACTCCTGGCTGCACAACATCCCGTCGCTGGTGAAGGGCCGCGACCGCTGCACCGTGCTCATCCATCCCGACGACGCCGCCGCCCGTGGTCTCGCCGACGGTGATCCGGCGACGATCGAATCACCCGTCGGTTCGATCGTGGCTCCGGTGGAGATCAGCGATGATATTCGCGCCGGCGTGGTCGCGATCCCGCACGGCTGGGGGCATCGCGAACCAGGGGTGGGCTGGACCGTCGCGGCCGCGCTGCCGGGCGTCAATGTCAACCTGCTGCACGACCCGGCACGCACCGACCCGCTCTCGGGCGCGTCGGCGGTCAACAGCACGTGGGTGCGGGTGCAGCCGGTCGCGGCCGAAATCCCGGATGTCACACCGCGATCCGAGGTCGCCACCGCGCCGCGGTGAACCCGATCACGAGTTCGGGTCCACCGCGCCGGGATCAGCGAAAGCGCAGGTTCGCGGTGGCGAGGCCGAAGATCTTGCGACCGCCGGACTTCGCGATGATGGCGATGACCGCGCTGCGGGTGGCCGGGTCGAGCGACTTCACGCGGCCGGTGTACTCGACCTGGCCGCCCTCCCTGCCGACGATCGTGTAGGTCGACAGGCGAACGCCGTAGCGGGTGACGGCGCCGGGGTCGCCGGACCAGGCGGAGACGAAGCCCGCGCCCACACCCATGGTGAGCATGCCGTGGGCGATGATGTCGGGCAGGCCCGCCATCGCGGCGATCTTCTCGTCCCAGTGGATCGGGTTGCCATCGCCGGATACGCCGGCGTAATTGACGAGGTCACCGCGCGAGACGCGGGCATCGCGGAGCGGGAGTTCGTCGCCGACGGTGAGCTCGTCGAACGACATCGTGGTGTTCGGCACGCGGGCGGCGCCCGCGACGGACAGCGGAACCTCACCCTCGGGACGCAGGGTGGTCTCCACGGCGGCGCTCTTGTCGGCGCTGAAGATGCTCACCCCGTGGAGCATGATGTTCTCCACCGCGGCGGTGATCGCGGGATCCACCCCGTCGTCACCGGTGATACCGACGACCGTGGTGTGCATGATGTGCACGGTCTCGCCGAGTTCGTCGACGAAAGTGTTGGTGACGGTGATCAGGTCCTTGCCCGCGATCGTGCGCACCGAGGACAGCTCCACGTCGACCACGAGACGGTCACCGGCCACGATCGGCTTGTGCTGTTCGAAGACCTGCTCGGTCTGCACGAACATGTCGTAGCCGACGACCACCGATTCGAACAGCAGCTTGTTGGCCGCCATCGCCGGAATCGAGACGAACGTCAGAGGCGCGACCAGGCCCGAATAGCCGAGCGCGGCGGCCGCCTCGTCCTCCCAGTGCGCGGGATGGAAGTCCTGAACCGCGCGCGCGTATTCGCGGATCTTCTCGCGACCGACCTCATAGACGCCTTCGACCCGGTAGTAGTGCCCTACCTTCGACGCGGTATCAGGGGCATCGACGGGCGGGACATCGACGACGGAAGTCACTATGAATCACCTTCGTTCGGGGAACGGACACCCGGCAGGCTAGTCGACGCGCAGGCGGACCGGGCATTCCTTGGCACAGTTCACAGTTCTGTGGCCTCACACCGCGGTCAGAAGGAGGGTACGTCGCTGGTGCTGGCGTTGCCACCGATCGAGGGCTGCAGCGTGATCTCCCAGTCGGAGTCACCGTCGAACGCGTCGTCGAACTTCTGGAATTCGCGCTCGCGGGTGAAGGCGAGCGCCGCCTCGTCCCAATCCTTGCCGGTCTTCAGATAGACGTAGTAGGTGCCGTCGATACCGTTGAGCGTGGCGTTGGAGTTGCCCTGCACGTAGATCGTGGCCTGCGGCTTCTTGGGATCGCCGTTGGTCACCACGACCGCGAAGTCGTCGCTGTTGCCGTTGACGATGTCGAGCTTGCCCGCACCGACCAGCCCGTCCTGCTGCACCACCGCACCGTTCTCACCGCGCCGATTCAGCACCGGCGGCGCGGGGGTGGTGGTGCGCACCGTCGTGGTCGCCTTCGCGGAACCGCTCGTCGGCGCGGCGCCGACGGACTCCCCCGAACTCCCACAACCTGCTACCAGAACGGCCACCGCGATCGCGGACGCGGCATACCATTGGCGATTCGACATCGTTCCCACCCCGGACTCATGGACCGGTCTCCCCGACCGGCCTTCTCGCCAAGTATCGCGCGAAACGCGCAAAATGTCAGCCCGGAAACCTTGCCCCGATTTCTGGAATGAGTCATAATCTGGAATGTGTCCACAATATCGGACTTCGAACAGATGCTGCGCGCAGCCTCACTGCGCGTCACCGCGCCACGCCTGGCGGTGCTCACCGCAGTGCACCAGCATCCGCATGCCGACACGGACACCATTCTGAGCCGAGTCAGAGACACCCTCGGTGCCGTCAGCCAGCAGGCCGTCTACGACGTACTGCGGGCACTCACCAGCGCCGGACTGCTCCGGCGGATCCAGCCGATGGGCACCGTCGCGCGCTACGAGACCCGCGTCGGTGACAACCATCATCATCTGGTGTGCCGATCCTGCGGGGTGATCGTCGATGTCGAGTGCGCTGTCGGCGACGCGCCCTGTCTGAGTCCCTTCGATGACCGCGGTTTCGTCGTCGACGAGGCCGAGGTCATCTACTGGGGCAGGTGCCCCGACTGCACGACATCACCATCACTCTCCTGAAAGGATTCACCGTGCCCGAGGAACACCCACCTATCGCGGAAGCCCAAACGGAACCCGGTGACAGTGGTTGCCCCGTCATGCATCGTCCGTTCGCGTCCACCGACGCGCGTGGCAGCAACCGTGACTGGTGGCCGAACCAACTCAATCTCACTCTCCTGCAGAAGAATCCGGCCGTCGCGAACCCGATGGGCGAAGACTTCGACTACGCGGCCGAGTTCGCCACCCTCGACCTGGCCGCGGTGAAGGCCGATATCGAGGAGGTCATGACGACCTCGCAGTCGTGGTGGCCCGCCGACTTCGGCCACTACGGCCCGTTCTTCATCCGGATGGCCTGGCACTCCGCGGGCACCTACCGGGTCGGTGACGGCCGCGGCGGCGCGGGCGCGGGCATGCAGCGTTTCGCCCCGCTCAACAGCTGGCCCGACAACGCCAGCCTGGACAAGGCGCGCCGCCTGCTGTGGCCGGTGAAGAAGAAGTACGGCCGCAAGCTGTCGTGGGCCGACCTCATCGTCTACACCGGCAATGTCGCGCTCGAGTCGATGGGCTTCGAGACCTTCGGTTTCGGTGGCGGCCGCGTCGACGCGTGGGAGCCGGAGGAAGACGTGTTCTGGGGTCCCGAGCGCACCTGGCTCGGCGACGAACGCTACACCGGTGAACGCAACCTCGAGCGTCCCCTCGCCGCGGTCCAGATGGGCCTGATCTACGTCAACCCCGAAGGCCCCAACGGCAATCCGGATCCCATCGCCGCCGCCATCGACATCCGCGAGACCTTCGCCCGGATGGCGATGAACGACGAGGAGACCGCCGCGCTGATCGCAGGCGGCCACACCTTCGGCAAGACCCACGGTGCGGGCGACGCCGATCTGGTCGGTGTCGAACCGGAAGCCGCGCCGCTGGAACTGCAGGGGCTGGGCTGGAAGAGCAGCTTCGGCACCGGCGTCGGCGAGGACGCCATCACCAGTGGCCTGGAAGGCATCTGGAACAGCACCCCCATCACCTGGGACAACAACTTCCTCGAGACCCTGTACGGGTACGAGTGGGAGCAGACGTTGAGCCCGGCGGGCGCGCACCAGTGGATCCCGAAGGACGGCGCGGGCGCCGACACCGTGCCCGACCCGTTCATCCCGGGCAAGAAGCGCGCACCGGTCATGCTGACCACCGACCTGTCGCTGCGGCTCGACCCCATCTACGGGCCGATCACTCGCCGCTGGCTGGACAACCCCGCGGAGTTCGCCGACGCGTTCGCCCGCGCCTGGTACAAGCTGACCCACCGCGATATGGGCCCGGTCGCGCGCTACCTCGGCCCGCTGGTCCCGTCCGAAGAGCTGCTCTGGCAGGACCCGGTTCCCGCCCAGAACGGCCCGCTCATCGGCGACTCCGAGGTCGCCACCCTCAAGGGCCAGATCCAGTCCGCCGGACTGTCCATCGCCCAGCTGGTGACGACGGCGTGGGCGGCGGCCTCGTCGTTCCGCGGCAGCGACAAGCGCGGCGGTGCCAACGGTGGCCGGATCCGGCTGCAGCCCCAGGCCGGCTGGGCGGTCAACCAGCCCGATGAGCTCGCCCAGGTGGTGCGGGTCTACGAAGGCATCCAGGACACGTTCAACGCCACCGGCGGTGCGCAGGTGTCCTTCGCCGATCTGGTCGTCCTCGGCGGTGCGGTCGGTGTCGAACAGGCCGCCCAGGCCGCCGGTTTCCCGGTGACGGTGCCGTTCACGCCCGGCCGCACCGATGCGACCCAGGCCCAGACCGACGTCGAGTCGTTCGACGCGCTCGAGACCCAGGCCGACGGGTTCCGCAATTACGTGTCCAAGGACGCGCAGATCCCCGCGGAGTTCCTGCTCGTCGACAAGGCGAACCTGCTCACGCTCAGCGCGCCGGAGATGACCGTGTTGATCGGTGGTCTGCGGGTGCTCGGCGCGAACTACCAGTCCTCGCCGCTGGGCGTGTTCACCCAGACCCCGGGTGCGCTGACGAACGACTTCTTCGTCAACCTCCTCGACATGGGTACCGAGTGGACACCGTCGGCGACCGACGACAACGTCTACGAAGGTCGCGACCGCGCCTCCAGCGCCGTCACCTGGACCGGTAGCCGGGTGGACCTGGTGTTCGGCTCCAACTCGCAGCTGCGAGCCGTGGCCGAGGTCTACGCGACCGACGACGCGAAGGAGAAGTTCGTCCACGACTTCGTCGCCGCGTGGACCAAGGTGAGCAACCTGGACCGGTTCGACATCACCGCCTGATCCGGACAGCGAAACACCCTGCGGCGCACTGTGCGTCGCAGGGTGTTTCGCTCTCGTCAGGACTCGGCGAGCTCGGCCAGCCGGTCCACCGACGCCTGCAGCTTGTCGGCGGTCGTGGCCTTGGCCCGCACCTGACGCAGCTCGTCGTGCAGTGCGGTCCAGTCGTAGGTGTGGGTCACCCGCGTGTGGGTCTCGTCGATCGGCTCGAGTTCCCAGCGCCACAGGTGTCCGGGCGGGGTCTTGTCACGCTCGGACGGGTTCCACGCGATGCGACGACCCTCCTCGAACTCGACGATGTGGTTGTCGCGGTCGGCACCGTTGGTCAGCGTCGTGGTGAACACGTCACCGACGGCGCGCACCCGCTGGCCCGCGCTCGCCTGCGCGAGGTTGTCGTTGCCGTCCCAGCGCGGCTGCTGCTCGGGATCGGCGATCAGGTCGAAGATCGCGGCGGGGCTCGCCGCGATGTCGCGGGAGGCGTGGACAATGCGTGGCACGTCGATGGTTTCGGTCACCGGGCGATAGAACCAGCAGCTCACCCACCCCGGCAACCATTCCGCTCGAGCGCGCGATTAACTCGTTCGGTACACCGCGAAGACAGGGATCTCGCGACTGGTGTTGTCGCGGTACTCGGCGAAGCCTGGCAACCGCTCGACCATCCGGTCGTAGAGGGCGGTGCGCTCGGGATCCGCGACGAGTTCGGCCTTGCCGCTGTAGGTTTCGGTCCCCACCTCCAGGGTGAGTTCCGGGTCTGCGACGAGGTTGTAGTACCAGGCCGGGTGCTTGTCGGCGCCACCGTTGGAGGCGATCAGCACGATCCGGTCGCCGTCGGGCAGGAACACCAGCGGATTGGTGATCGCGCGCCCGGACTTCGCACCGGTGGTGGTGATGATCACCATGGCGTCGTTGCCTTCGAACATGCCACCGACTCGGCCTTCGTTGGCGCGGAACTCGGCGATCACCTGGTCGTTGAAAGCGTTCATCATGGTCCTCTCGTTGGGTAGCTCCCCTGCCCCAACGATCCAGGCGCGCCCCGCATTCCAGCGCTGTCCACGGCATATGCGCCGAAGTCGTGACGTCCTCTAACGTTGCGGGGTGCTAGGACATTCACATGCGACGAGTGGGGCGCTGGCCTGGGCCGGTACAGCCGCCGCGCTACCACTCACGGTCGCCGCTTTCCCCCTGTTCGACAGCGACACAACGCGATTCGGCATCGCCGAACTCATCATGGGCACGCTGCTCACCGCGGGTGCCGCGCTGCTGCCGGACGCGGATCACCCCAGCGGCACCATCTCTCACGTGCTCGGCCCGGTGTCCCATCACCTGTGCCGGTTGATCTCCTGGGTGTCGGGTGGACATCGCCACGGGACCCATTCACTGCTGTTCGTCGTCGTCGCGGTCGCGGCCACCTGGGCGGGCGAGCACTATCTGGGTCGGCCGTTCACACTCGGCCTGGTGTTCTTCCTGCTCGCGCTCGCGGTGCGGTCGCTGCACCTGTGCCCGCCGGGGAAGAGTGTGCGGACCTACGGGACGGTGATCGTGCTGGCGACGGCGGGGACGTTCGCTGTCGACCACTGGATCGTCGACCGGCCCGTGTGGCTCCCGATCTGCGTCGGCCTGGGATGCCTGGCCCACCTGCTCGGTGACTGCCTTACAGATCGGGGCTGCCGATTGCTGTGGCCGTTTCCGTTGCGCACCCGGGTACCGCTGATCGAGCGGACCGGGAACCGGGTCGAGACCTGGGTGATCTCTCCCCTGTTCGTGCTCGGCACGATGGGCGCGCTCTGGTACGCGATCATGAACAGGCCGTGATCACCGGGACGGCGGGAACCCCCGCCGTCCCGAGCGCCTCGGCGCAGCCGGTTGTTCCTTGTCAGCCTGTGTTCAACCACATAGTTTAATGCGCATATCGCAGTATCACGATGTTCCTTGTGATCTTCCCCAGACCTGACGGCCCGGCATCGTCGCAGGTCTCGAAGCTGCCCCGAACTCAACACCTTTCAGTGCACAGTTGTACTCTCAAGCCTGTGACGGAGCAGCTCCCCCAATCCCAGGCCGAAGTACAGGCGCTCACACGGCTCGCCGGTGACGAGTTCGTCGGCGCGGTCGACGGGATCGCGGCCATCCACCGCGCCATCTCCGATCGAGTCTTCGCGGCGGTGCGGTTAGGCGTCGGACCCGCGGCGGCTCCGGTGAAGATCGTGCACGACGCCATCACCGATGGCGTGTACGCGGCCGTCAGCGGCACCGGCTTCGTCGTCGGCGAGGTCGCGAGCGCGGTCCAGCTGCCCGGCCTCACCGCACCGTCGCGCACCGTATGGGGCGCAGGCGTACTGGCCGCGATCCAGGGGCTGATCGGTGACTCACTGGAAGACGAGACCCCGATCCTCGCCTCCCCCATGACCTTTCGCATCGACGGTGTCCCGGTCCCACCCGAACAGTTCGCCGCCCATGTCCCGGTGCCGACGACCCGGCTCGTCGTGCTCCTGCACGGACTCGTGGAGACCGAACACGCCTGGCGCCTCGGTAACCGCCCCACCTACGGCGAGCGCCTGGAAGACGACCTCGGCTACACCCCGGTCTTCGTCCGCTTCAATTCCGGCCTGCACATCTCCGAGAACGCCGCTCAGCTCAGCGACCTGCTGACCCGCCTGGTCGACAGCTGGCCGATGCCGGTGCACGAGATCTGCCTGATCGGACACTCGATGGGCGGGCTGGTCATGCGCAGTGCGTGCCATCAGGCCGAGGAGACGGGGCAGGCGTGGGTGCGATCGGTGCGGCAGGTGGTGTGCCTGGGTTCACCACACCACGGTGCGCCGCTCGAACAGTTCGTGCACTTCGCTTCGGCCGCACTCGAACTGCTGCCAGAGACCCGGCCGCTGAGCACACTGCTGCGCAGGCGCAGCGCCGGCATCCGGGACCTGCGGCAGGGTTCGCTGGTCGACGAGGACTGGCGCGATCTCGACGTGAACACCCTGCGCGCGCGAGCGGTCAAGGAAGTGCCGCTGCTCCCCGGTGTCGATCACTACTTCGTCACCACGACGATCACCCACAGCCCGAGACATCCACTCGGCGTGATCATCGGCGACGGCATGGTTCTCAGCGGAAGCGGGTCGGGGCGCGGGCGGACCAGACGCCTCGATTTCGACGCGGTCAACGGCCTGCACATCCCCGCGGCGAACCACTTCAGCCTGCTCAATCACGACGCTGTCTACGAGGCGCTGCACAGTTGGTTGACGAGCATGCCCCGCCGCCCGCGTCAGGTGGATACGCTGTGGCCATGACTCTCGACCACGGCGACCCGGGCGACGCACCTGCCATTCCGCTGCCGACCGCTCCCCTGGCCAACGAGGCCCGCCCCTCGCCGGCCGAAGAAGCCAGAACGATCGCGGCGGGCACCAATACCGGCACGCTGGCCAGCCTCACCGCCGACGGCGCACCCTGGGCGTCGTTCATCACCTACGGATTGCTCGACGGCGCTCCGGTGCTGAGCGTGTCGCGCCTGGCCGAACACGGCCGCAACCTGGCCGCCGATCCGCGCGCCAGCATCGCGATCGTCACGCCCGATATCCCGGCAGACCCGCTGGCAGGCACCCGGATCACCCTCGCGGGTTTCGTGGAACGGCCGACCGGCGCCGAAGCCGAAGCGGCCCGCGCGGCCCACCTGGCGGCGATCCCGGCGGCCAAGTACTACATCGACTACAGCGACTTCACGCTGTGGGTGCTGCGGATCGAACGGGTGCGCTGGGTCGGTGGCTACGGCCGGATGGATTCGGCCTCGGCCGCCGAGTACCTTGCCGCACAGCCGGACCCGATCGTCGCCCACTCCGCGCCCGGCATCGCGCACCTCAACGCCGACCACGCCGAAGCGCTGCTGGCGATGGCGCAGCAGCTGGGTGGGTTCCCCGACGCCATCGCCGCCACCTGCGAGCGCGCCGACCGCTACGGCCTCGACCTGCGCGTGGAATCCCCCCGCGGAGTGGCTCGCACCCGGGTCGGCTACGCCGCGCCGCTGTCGGAGATCAGCGAATTGCGCGCGGCGACAGTCGAATTGGCCCGACGGGCCCGCGCGACGGACTGATCAGGCCTCGTACAGCTCGAGCGGCAGGTCGTCCGGATCGAAGAAGAAGGCCATCTGCTTGCCTGTGTGTTCATCGGTGCGCAGTTCCTCGGTCCGGACGCCCCGCGCCCGCAGCTCGCGCAGGGCGGCGGGCACACTCGCGACCGCCAGCGCCAGGTGCCGCAAGCCCGCCGCTTCCGGCCTGCTCGGGCGTGCGGGCGGGTCGGGGAACGAGAACAGTTCGATGCGAACCCCGCCGGGCAGCTCGATGTCGAGCTTCCATGAATCGCGATCGGCCCGGTAGTTCTCCGCGAGAACGGTGCCGCCGAGGATTTCGGTATAGAAGCCTTTCGAGCGGGCGTAGTCGGTGGCGATGATCGCGATGTGGTGGATGCCGAGAAATTGCACGGCGGTCACGTCCACAGGACGGCGACCAGCACGTTCGCGATCGCGAGGCCACCGGCGGCGTCGGTCATCCAGTCGATCTGCTTGCCCCGCTTCGCATCACCCCTGCCCATTTCCGCGAACGCGGCCACCGCGACCGAGACAGCCAGCTTCACCGCCAGCTTCGTCGTGTCCGGTTCCTTGTCGAGCGAGTCGATCCCCGACGCCATCCCGGCCAGGATCACCCCGGTGATCAGCTGCGCCCGAGCACCCCACACCATCAGCTCCGACACCACCGGACGCGACGCGACGTAGCCACCGACCACCGCGGCCATGCCGAGCAGATGGCTGACGACCACCACGTTGTAGACGAATTCCATGGATGCGAAGCGTAGTTCAGACGAAAGCGGCCGGTGCCCGAAGGCACCGGCCGGTTCAGACGAACTTTCCGTGGGGAGGTCAGCCCACCTGCTGGTCCAGCAGGTGCGCGTCCTTCTTGACGCCGAAGGCGGTGATGACTTCCATGACACCGATGATGATCAGGAAGATGCCGACGACCCAGACCAGGGTGGCGAGCGACGTGATCGGCCACACGATCAGGATGACACCGGCCAGCGCGCTGACGATGCCGTAGAAGATCTGCCAGCCGCGGCCGGGCACGCCCGACTCCGAGAGCGCGGAGAACAGCACGGCGACGCCGCGGAACAGCCAGCTGATACCGATCCACAGGCCCAGCAGCACGATCGAGGCGAGGTCGTCGCGGAAGCAGAACACACCGATGATCAGCGACAGCACACCACTGATGAAGGACAACACGCGAAAGCTCGTGCTCGGCAGATGGGTGAAGGCGGCGATCAGCTGGAAGATGCCGCTGACAACCATGTAGATACCGAACAGAATGCCCGCCACGAGCAGCGACGGACCGGGCCACACCAGCACGATGATCCCGAGGATCACCGCGAGGAGGCCGGTGACCAGAATTGTTTGCCAGGTCTTCTTGGCAAGAGCCGTGAACGGGCTCCCCAGCACGGTATTTGTCGTCATAACGAGATGTTATGCCTGCTCGCTCCGGTTTTCCGGAAATTAGCTGGAGCTGTCACCGTGTCGCGATCGGGTACGGCCCGGCGAGTGAGCCCGGACGCGCGCCGCCACATCGTTGCCCTCGCGAAAGTTTGGTCGGCGACAGTCTCGGGTAGATGAAGAATGTGTCGGTTGTACTCGTGCTGCAAGCTCGGGGCCTCGGTGAGCTTCTCGCCGCGGTCCCGGCTCTGCGTGCCCTGCGCCGGGCCGAACCACAGCGCCGGATCGTCCTGGCTGCGCCACATCGGCTGGAGCAGATCGTGGACCTGATCTCCTCGGTCGACGAACTCGTCGCCACCGCTGATCCGGCCGCCTTGATCTGGGATGGTCCCGCGCCCGAATTGGCGGTGAACCTGCACGGCCCCGACGGCGCCAGCGCGCGAGCACTGGCCGATACCGGGGCCGCGCGAATCATCGGTCATCGCACGCCCGCCTTACCCAAGCTCGCCGGTCCGCGCTGGGATCCCGACGCGCACGTGGTCGACCGGTGGTGCCGGCTGCTCGAGGGCGAGGGCATCGACGCGGATCGGCGCAACCTCGGGTTGGTGCCGCCGGTCGCCTCCATCAGCCGTCGCGATTGCATCGTCGTCCACATCGGTGCGGGTGCGCCCGCGCGCCGGTGGCCGCCGGAGCGGTTCGCCGCGGTGGTGCGCCACCTGCTGGTGCTCGGCCGCGACGTGGTGCTCACCGGCGACCCGTTCGAGCACGACATCGCCCGACAGGTGGCCGCGCAGGCAGGCTTGCCCGACGACCGGGTCCTCGCCGGTCGGCAGAACCTCACCGATCTCGCGGCGACGGTGGCCGAGGCGGCCCTCGTGATCAGCGGCGATACCGGTGTCGCGCACCTGGCGACGGCGTTCGGCACCCGCACGGTCCTGCTGTTCGGTCCGACGCCGCCGCGCCGTGGCGGCCCGCCCGCACACCTGCTCGGTCGGCATGCGGTGCTGTGGGCCGGACAGGTCGGCGATCCGGACGGCCTTTCGCCCGACCCCGGCTTGCTGCGGATCGGGGTGCCCGAGGTGATCTCGGCAGTCGATATGCAGCTGGACAAGCAGGCCTGGGCCGAATCCGGCAGGTCGCGCTACCGCCGGGTGGGCTGAGCCGGGTCGGCACCGGCCGCATCCCGCAACGCGGCGGCATGGGCAGCCAGGGCGCTGGGCCAGTACTTGTCGAGGTAGTCGCGGGCGTCGTTGAGGCCGCGGGGGTCGAGGGAGTAGAGGTGCCTGTTCCCGTCGCGGCGCATGCGGACGAGGTGGGCTTCCCGCAGGACGCGCAGGTGCTGCGACGCGGCTGAGCTGGTGATTCCGGTAGCGGCGGCGAGGTCGGCCACCGAGCGGGGACCCTGCGGCAACGATTCGAAGATCGCGCGCCGGGTGGGATCGGACAACGCCGTGATGGCACGGACTCCGTTAGCGACCACTGAATCAGTGTCCCCGGGATGCGGAATTTCGGCAACGATCTTGACCAGGGGAATTTCACCCGGTGAGTCCAAGGATGTCGGCTATTCGTTAGAGTATTGTTATAGATCAACTGGGGTTATAGCGCTTCGTGATCGCGGCCACAGGATTGGCCGCGAAGGTTACGGTTTAGCTACGTTCATAAACATGTTCGTGACCAACCCGTTATCTGCTCGAGTCTCCGACGCCTTCGCAGGTCGTTGGGGAGGCGTGGTCGCGGGTGCGGTGGCTTTGTCCGCACTCGTGGGTACCTCCGTCGCCACTTTCAGTGAGCCCGAGAGCCCTGTCCCCACTACCACGATCGCCGCGGATGCCACCGAGGCCATCAACACCGGCCAGTCGCCGTACCGCTTCACCGCGTACACCCCCGCCGAGGCCAAGGCCCCGCAGGCCGAGACCCCCGCGTCCGCCCCGATCGCGTGGGAGGAGCACCGCGAAGCGGTTGGCCTCGAGCTGCCGCCGCTGCCGACCATCGCTCCCCCGCCGCCGCCGCGCCCGCAGACCGTTCGCCCGGTCAACGGCAGGCTGACCTCCTACTACGGCGCCCGCTGGGGCACCGCGCACAACGGCATCGACTTCGGTGACCCGATCGGCGCACCCATCTTCGCCGTCACCGACGGTACCGTGATCGAGGCCGGTCCGGCTTCGGGCTTCGGCCTGTGGGTCCGCGTCCAGCAGGATGACGGCACCATCGGTGTGTTCGGCCACGTGAACGACATCCTGGTTCAGGTGGGTCAGCACGTCAGTGCCGGTGAGACCATCGCCACCGTCGGTAACCGTGGCAACTCCACCGGCCCCCACCTGCACTACGAGGTGCACGTGCAGGACGGCTCGCTCTACGGCGCCCCGATCGATCCGCACCCGTGGCTCGCCGCGCGTGGCATCGATGCCGGCGTTGCCCAGGACTGACACCTTGCTCATCCACTGATCGCCGCCCGGCGCGCGATCAGAAATTCCCGAAGCCGCGCGACCGCGAGCGTCGAGTCATGGTCTCCCGAGACCAGACCGACCTCGCGGTCGCGTTCGCCATCGATGAGGATCACCGCCAGGTCGGGGTTCGCGACCTCGGCGGCGGGCAGCAGCGCGACCCCCTGCCCGAGCGCGACCAGCGCGCGCAGGGTTTCGAACTCGGTGATCTCGAATACCACTCGCGGCGTGAAACCAGCTGCGGCACACCAGGTGTCGAGCAGTGTGCGCAGCTGATAGCTGGGCGGGTTCGCGATGAACGCCTCGTCGGCCAGTTCCGCGAGGTCGATGTGGGTGCGCCGGGCCAGCGGATGCGCGCGCGAGACGTGCAGGTCGATGCGCTGACGTCCGAGGTCGACCGTCGGCAGGTCGGAGGGTGGCGGGATCATCACCGCGAGGTCGAGCCTGCCATCGCGCACCTGCTCGGCCAGCGCCTCGCCGTGCGCCTGGACCAGGTGCAACCGGATCCGCGGCGCGCGGGTGTGGAACTGCGCGAGCAGCGAGGGAATGCTGACCGGGCCCAGCGTGAGCGGGAACCCGAAACGCACCAGCCCGCTGTCCGGGTCGGCGTCGGCACGCACCCGGTGCACCGCGTCGTCGAGTGCGCGCACCAGTCCGCGCGTGCGTTCATAGAGGTCACGGCCCTGCGGGGTGAGTGCGACCCCGCGCCCGACCGGCTGGAACAAGCTCACACCGAGTAGCTGCTCCATTGTCTTGATGCGGCGACTGAGCGAGGACTGCGGGACGCCGAGCCGCTGGGCGGCCCGGGTGAAGTGACCTTCTTCGGCGGCCGCGTCGAAGGCGGACAGCAGCGGAGCCAGCGCCTGCGCTCCCGACTCCGGTGAATCATCCATATCCGGATCATATATTGGGCGATTCCGTGTTGGACGGATCACTACTTCCGGCGTGACGATAGCGGTACACAGCTCACGGGAGGTTCGACGATGAACGACACCACACCCACTCGGCCCGAATCCGGCGGTGGCGAAGACATTCTCGACGCGGTACTGATCGGTGGCGGCATCATGTCGGCCACCCTCGGGGCCCTGCTGAGCACTCTCGCGCCGGACTGGTCGATCGCGCTGTTCGAGCGACTCGGCGAACCGGCGGCCGAGAGCAGTCATCCGTGGAACAACGCGGGCACAGGGCACTCCGGGCTGTGCGAGCTCAATTACATGCCCGACCCGAGCGACGGCGCCAAGGCGGCGGGGATCGCCGACCAGTTCGCGCTCTCGCGCCGGTTCTGGTCCGCACTGGCCCACCGCGGCGAGCTCGAGCCCGCCACGTTCCTCACCCCGACACCGCACGTCACGGCGGTGTTCGGCGAGCACGATATCGCCTACCTGCGGCAGCGGTACGCGACGCTGCGCGAACAGCCCGCGTTCGCGCAGATGGAGTACACCGAGGACCGTGCGGTGATCGCAGGCTGGGCGCCGCTGCTCGTGCGCGGCCGGGCCGACGGCGACGCGATGGCGGCCACCCGGCACGTCGCGGGCACCGATGTCGACTTCGGCGCGCTGACCAGGTCGTTGTTGTCGACGGTGCGCGCCGCGGGCAATGCGGTCCGGATGCATCGCGAGATCACCGGGCTCACGCGCGGCAAGGACGGGCTGTGGACCGTGCGCGGGCGCGATCTCGACAGTGGACGGCGGTTCCAGGTGCGGGCCAGGTTCGTGTTCGTCGGCGCGGGCGGATACGCGTTGCGGCTGTTGCAGCGGGCGGGTCTGCCCGAGGTGCGGGGGTACGGGGTGTTCCCGCTGGGTGCGCAGTTCCTGCGGACCGACAATCCCGAGGTCGTCGCCGAGCATCACGCCAAGGTCTACAGCCAGGCCGCGCTGGGCGCGCCGCCGATGTCGGTGCCGCATCTGGATCGTCGCGAGGTCGACGGAGCGGGCGCCTTGCTGTTCGGCCCCTATGCCACCTTCAGCACCCGCCTGCTGCGCCACGGCAGACTCACCGATCTGTTCACCACGCTGCGCCCGCACAATATCGTCCCGCTGATCGCGGTCGGCCTGCGGAATGTCGATCTGGTCCGCTACCTCGTCACCGAACTACTGGCCTCGCCCCGGCGCAAGTTCGCCCAGCTCCAACGCTTCTACCCGACCGCCGACCCCGCCGACTGGACCTTGGTCCAGGCCGGGCAACGCGCCCAGCTGGTGAAACCCGATCGCCGGCGCGGCGGAGTACTCGAATTCGGCACCGAACTGGTCACCGGTGCCGACGGCAGCATCGCCGGGTTGCTCGGCGCCTCCCCCGGCGCGTCCATCGCACCGTCGATCATGCGTGACCTGCTCGAGCGCTGCTTCCCCGAACGTCGATACGAGTGGGCCCCGGTGCTCGCGGAACTGCTCCCGACTACCGGATCGGCCACCGAGTTCGCCTCGTGAACAACTGCTGGACAATCGAATCCGCACCCCGGTCGACGCCGGGGTGCGGATCACCGTGGGGCTGTCAGGACGGCGCCGATCAGGCGGTGACTGCGCGCGGTCATCTCGGCGGCCGTCTGATCGGGGTGGCGCAACCACCACAGGACCAGCGAGGTGACCGCACCCATCCAGACGTCGGTCAGCGCGGACAGGTCGGTGGGATCGGTGAGGTCGACAGCACCGATGGCGTCGGCGACACCGCGGGCGGCTTGGGCGGCGATCCGGCGGCGCGCGGCGCGGACGGCCTCGGCGGCGGGTCCGTCGTCGGGGTGGGAACGGTCGAAGAGCACGGTCCAGTCGTGCGGGCGCGGTTCCAGCGCGACGAAGATCGCGTCGAGGGTACGTTCGGCTTTGCTGAGACCACCCGCTCCGGCGATGGCGGATTCGATCGCGTCGAACAGGACGGCCGCCGCCCGGTCCACGCAGGTGATGTAGATCCCGTCCTTGGACTGGAAGTAGGTGTAGACCAGCGGCTTGGACACACCGGCGCGCTGCGCGACGTCGGCGAGGGACAGCCCCGCGTAACCCACGCGGCCGATCTCGGCGACGGCCGCGTCGAGGATCTGCTGTTCGCGCTGGGGACGCGGGACGCCCTTGGTACCGGCTGTGCTCACCCAGCCATCCAACCATTCGCGCCCGCGCCGGTTGACACCCAATTGGTCACTTTGTAATTTACTATTCGGTAAATTAACTCTTCGTCCCGCCGCTCGACTCGACAGGAGACCCTGTGTTCGCCGAAGTCGCACAATCGGTGCTGCTCAACCCGCCCGCACTCCCCGGCCTGCTCGCGCGATTGGTCCGTGCCGAGCGACAGGAGATCGCGGGGAAGACCGTGGTGCTGACGGGAGCCTCGTCGGGCGTCGGTAAAGCCGCGGCGCATGCTCTCGGCCAGGAAGGGGCGCGGGTGGTTCTCGTCGCCAGGAGTGCCGAGCCGCTGGCCGAGGTGCGCGACGCGGTCCGCGCCGAAGGCGGCGATGCCGAGATGATCACCTGCGACCTCGCCGACGCCGAGCAGAACGACGCGCTGGCCGAAGCCCTGCTCGAGCAGTTCGGGACCGTCGACGTGCTGGTGAACAACGCGGGCCGTTCGATCCGCCGCGGCGCCGCCGACACCACCGACCGGTTCCACGATTACGAGCGCACCATGGCGCTGAACTACTTCGGGGCGACGCGGCTCACGATGGGGCTCCTGCCGTCGATGCTCGACGCGGGCACCGGGCACATCGTCAATGTCGCGACGTGGGGTGTGGCCGCCGGATCGATGCCGCTGTTCACCGCCTATCACGCGTCGAAGGCGGCGCTCGGCGCGTTCGGACGCAGTCTCGGCGCCGAGACCAGGCGCCGCGGCGTGCACGTCACCACGATCGGCTATCCGCTGGTACGCACGGAGATGATCGCGCCCACCGGCAAATACGCCGACGCGGCGGCACTGTCGGCCGAGGAGGCCGCCGACTGGATCACCACCGCGATCCGGACCCGCCCGGTCGAGCTGTACCCGACCTACACCCGGGTCCTGCAGGCACTCGCGCTCGTCTCACCCCGCGCGGTCGATGCCGCCATCTGGCGCATGGGGATCTGAGACAACCCCTAGAACCCGGGTAGGCCGACCCGTACCCGGGTATCGGAGCCGAACCGTTCCGCAGCGGGACGTGCTGTGGCGCACCGGATTTCTACCTTCGGTTCATGGCGACGATCGACCTCACCCACACGCTGTCCCGCATCGGATTCCACACCGCGCGCGATGGCACCGACCGCGCGCGATGGCACGGCCCGCTGCTGGTGAACTCGGCACTCATGGCCGCGCTGGTCGTGGTGTCGATGGTCGGGATGGTGGTGGACGACCGGCTGCTGCTCGGCGAGTCGGTGTGGCTCAAGCCGGCCAAGTTCGGCCTGGCCTTCGCCCTCTACGGCGTGACCCTGGCCTGGATTCTGCGGCTGCCGCATCGCGGGCGCCGGGCCACCTGGTGGCTGGGCACGGTCTTCGCGATCACCGGGGTCGTCGATGTGGGGTTCATCGCGGTACAAGCGGCACGCGGGACGTTCAGCCATTTCAACGACTCCACCGACCCGGTCAACGAGATCGGGCAACAGGTGTTCGCCTCCGGTGTGCCCGGGTTGTTCCTCGCCAATCTTGTCCTGGCGGTGATCGTTTCCTGGCAGAAACTGGCCGACCGGCCGACCCGGATCGCGTTGAAGGCGGGGCTGTGGCTGGCGGTGACCGGGATGGCGCTCGGGTATCTGATGGGGTTCACCGGGCCGCAGCTCGTCCGCCAGTCCGACGGCACCGTGGTGGGGCTGGTAGCAGGGCACACGGTGCGGCCCGGCGATTCAGCACGTGACAGTGCGGCGGGCATGCCGATCACCCACTGGAGCACGATCGGCGGCGACCTGCGCATCCCGCACTTCGTCGGCTTGCACGGCATCCAGGTTCTGCTGCTGCTGGCCGTCGTCTTGGTCGCCCTCGCGCCTCGTTACCCCTGGTTGCGCACCGAAACGACCCGCGCGGCCCTGCTCGTGGTGGCCGTCCTCGGCTACTTCGGCTTGCTCACGCTCGTGGCCTGGCAGGCGCTGCGCGGTCAGGCCCTCACCAGTCCCGACCTCGCGACCGCCGGTGCCGCCACGGGCCTCGTGCTCTTCGTCGCAGGGGGCGTCACGGCCGTGTACCTGCGTGCCCGAGAGGCGTTGCCGACCTAGCGCTCTGGTCGCCGCATGCCGAGACCCCGTGTTCCCCACCGACTTACCGTGGGAAACACGGGGTTTCGCGCATTCAGCGAAGCCGTTCAGCTTCCCGAGCCAACTGCACCAGCGTCGCGCTCAACTCCGCCAGCTCCGCCGGTGAGGCCCCCTCCCCCACCGCCGTCGCCACGTCCTCGGCCGCACACCGCGCCGCGAACCACCGATCGGCGAGATCGGCGGCCTCCTGCGCCGTCAGCACCACCGCGTCCTCGGGGATCCCGGTCCCCTTGAGACTGCTGCGGTGCTCATAGGCACGTTGGCGACACGACTGGCGGCAATAACGGCGACGCCGACCCGACTCCGAATCCACGATCTCCCGCCCGCACCACAGGCAGGACAGCAGGCGACTGCGCGACATGATCGGAAACCCTATCGGCCCGCGGCGCGATTCGCCGGTTCAGGTCTCGCTCAGCGGGCACCCTCTCGATACCGACCTCCCGTCGGCACCGATTCGGGGGTAGCTCGGCCGCTAACGCCCTGCGACTACAATGGAACAGTTCAGACTTCCCGTGCGTTGAAGTAGTACCAAGACCTGTTTTCGGCGCGCCTCCGCCGATGGACTGACCGAAGGGTGCGACGAAGGAGTACCCGTAGGGAGGGAAGAGGCGGAGTTCAGCGCCGAAAACCGCGGCCCCGGCCGCCAAAAAATACAGGAGCACACATGGCAGATCGCGTACTCCGGGGCAGCCGGCTCGGAGCGGTGAGCTACGAGACCGATCGCGACCACGACCTGGCCCCGCGCCGGATCGCCCGCTACCGCACCGACAACGGTGAGGAGTTCGACGTCCCGTTCGCCGACGACGCGGAGATCCCGCCCACCTGGTTGTGCCGCAACGGCCAAGAAGGTCAGCTCATGGAGGGCACCTCCGTGGAGACCAAGAAGGTCAAGCCGCCGCGCACCCACTGGGACATGCTGCTGGAACGTCGCAGCAAGGAGGAGCTCGAGGAGCTGCTCAAGGAGCGCCTCGACCTCCTGAAGACCCGTCGTCGCGGGTAGATGTAGCAGGTGTGAACGCCGAAGGCCGCCTCCCCCCTCGGGGAAGGCGGCCTTAGGCGTTTGCGTGGGTCACCTCAGTG